>NZ_JAOALE010000001.1:0-156029 GCF_047462575.1 Synechococcus sp. 'PEA 65AY6A-5F PE A' | reverse complement strand
TATCCATCAATCCCCATGCAAATCCCACCCAATCCTAAGGATCCGATGAGCTTGGACTCACCTCATCAATGGTGGAGTGGAAGCCCAGCAAATCGGTCATCCTCCGTCAAAGCAGAGCTTAGGGTAATGGACAGCCTCATGATGAATCGATTCTGGCTAAAAAAACTTGAGCGGATCCCGCCAAAAGGACAGCGCCTCGCCGCAAGGAGGGTTCAATCCACAACCGCAGGCCCTGGGGGCGGGGAGGAACGTTAATGCCCAGGCAGATTGTAATTGATGAGCAACACCGCGTCGCTGCTGTTTTTGCCGAAGACCAAGTCCAAGAGCTGATCGTTGCCAGTGGCACCTACCAGGTGGGAGACGTCTACGTCGGGATCGTCGAGAACGTCCTGCCCAGCATCGACGCTGCCTTTGTCAACATTGGCTCCGGCGAACGCAACGGGTTTATTCACGTCAGCGACCTAGGCCCGCTACGCCTCAAGCGCAACCATGCCTCCATCTCGGAGCTGGTTCTGCCACAGCAAAAGGTGCTGGTGCAGGTTATGAAGGAGCCCACCGGCAACAAAGGGCCACGCCTCACCGGCGATCTGGCCTTTCCAGGGCGGTACTTGGTGCTGCGACCCTACGGCAAAGGGGTTCATCTGTCCCGCCGCATCGAGGATCGGGAAGAACGCAATCGCCTCAAGTCGCTGGCTATTTTGATCAAACCCCCCCAGATGGGCCTGTTGGTGCGCACCGAGGCCGAGGGGGTGTCTGAAGAGGCGATGATCGAAGACCTGGAGCAATTGAAAAAGCTCTGGGAGGATATTCAACAGCAGTATCAGGCGGCACGGGGTCCGGGGCTGCTCAGCCGAGATGACGATTTTATCCAGCGAGTGCTGCGGGATGTCTACTCGGAGGACGTCAACCGCATCGTTACCGACTCGCCGGCAGGGGCGAAGCGGGTGCGTAGCTATTTGCAAGGTTGGAACAAGGGCCAGATGCCGCCCGGTGTTGTGGTCGATGCCCACCGCGAACCCACCCCCATCCTGGAGTATTTCCGGGTCAATGCAGTCATCCGGCAGGCGCTGCGACCCCGGGTGGATCTCCCCTCCGGCGGCTACATCGTCATTGAGCCCACCGAAGCCCTGACGGTGATCGATGTCAACTCTGGCTCTTTCACCCAATCGGCCACCTCTCGCGAGACAGTGCTGTGGACCAACTGTGAGGCGGCTACCGAGATTGCCCGTCAACTGAGGCTGCGCAACATTGCCGGCGTGATCGTGGTGGATTTCATCGACATGGATTCCCGCCGCGACCAGTTGCTGGTTTTGGAGCACTTCAACAAGGCCCTCTCCAGCGACAAAGCTCGCCCCCAGGTGGTTCAGTTGTCGGAATTGGGGCTGGTGGAGCTCACCCGCAAGCGGCAGGGGCAAAGCCTTTACGAGATCTTCGGCCACTCTTGTCCTACTTGTGAGGGGCTAGGGATCCTGGCCCGCCTGCCAGGAGCTGAGCCAGGACGGCTGTTGACGGTCGAAAGTGGCCTGCCGGTAACGTTGCCCACTGAGGGGGAGGACGGTTCCAGCCCAAGCCTGCTCCAGGAGGGCGACTCGCAGCGGGCGGGCCTGCGGCTGGGGAGCAATGGGGTGTCGCGAACCGAAGGCCGTGTCTCCCTGAGCCGCTCCCGTACTGCCCCAGAACAGCGACCGGATCTGGAGGAATCGCGAATTGAGGTGGGGCGCAAACGCTCCCGCGACGAGTGGGTGGATCCCCGCGTAGGCCAGCGCCCGGTTTCCCGGAGCGGAGAGGCAGAAGGGGGCAGTCTGGAGGTGCCTGGGGAAGATCTCTTGCAGCCGGCAGGGGGCGGGGCGGAGCAGAAGCGCAAAGAATCCCGGCGTCCCAGCCGGGGAGAAGATGGGGAAGAGCAGGGCTCCCACAGAGACCAGCCTACCGCGGGGCGATCCGCTCGCGCCGGTGGGGTGGAGTCCTCAGAAAGCCGTCCAGCCCGGCAAGCCATTACTGTGGAGATGACCCCCTTGCAACAGCGGGTCTACTCAGAGTTAGGGCTGTCGCCGCTGTTGCTTCTGGATCAGCCACCGCCCTCGGGCCGCGACACGGTGGTTATGGTGGCCCTGCCGGGCACTGTAAAGATGGCCAGCCCGGAAGAGGCGGAGGCCGGTGCAACTTCTGCCAACGGCACGGCGGAGACGGTTGCCCCTGAAGCCGCAGCTTTGCCGGAGCAGGAGCCGGTAAATACTCTTCCCCCGCCAGCACCCTCCGAGCCGCAAACTCCTCCGCCTGTATCATCGATGGCGGAGCCGCCGGCAACGGTGACGCCCCAGGAGGTAGTCATCGACCCGTCTCAGCAATCTCCGGCGGCCTCCAGACGACGGCGCTCCCGCAGCAGCTAGCCGGCCCGCTGAGCCCGGGAGCAAACCTCGCCGTTGGTCGGTTGGCTCGGTCAAGAGGATGGTTAGCTCCGGAGTTGGGGGTGTGGACAAGGTGGTGCAGCCCAGCCTGAAGTGGGAGGGATCCCTGTGGCAACAGGGGATGCGGCGGGTGGCAGGCGTGGATGAGGTGGGGCGGGGGGCCCTGGCGGGGCCGGTGGTGGCGGCGGCGGTGATTTTGCCGGCCCATCTGGATCCGGAGGCGCTGTCAGGGGTGAGAGACTGCAAACAACTGCGCCCGCCGCAGCGCGCCCACTGGGCGGAGCGGATTGCCCAAGTAGCCCTGGCCGTAGGCATTGGCAGCGCCTCTGCCGCCGAGATCGACCAGCTCAACATTCGCCAGGCCACGCTGCTGGCCATGCAACGAGCTCTGGCGCAGGTGGGGGAAGTGGAGCACATCCTGCTGGATGGGTTGCCGTTGGCAGAGCTGGGATCCCGGCAGACGGCCCTGGTCAAAGGGGATCAGCTTAGCCTCTCCATCGCCGCCGCTTCCATCGTGGCCAAAGTCTGGCGGGATACCCTGATGCAGAGCTGGGATCACCAGTACCCCGGCTACGGCTGGCGCACCAACGTCGGCTATGGCACGCAGGAGCACCGACTGGCGCTGCAGCGCTTGGGGCCAAGCCCCCAGCACCGCCGTAGCTTTGCCCCCCTGCGAGACTTGCAGGCAGGCGAAATTGGAGGGTAGGATAGAGTCCACGTACTGCCCACGTAGCTCAGCGGACTAGAGCACTGGGTTCCGGTCCCAGGGGTCGGAGGTTCGAATCCTTTCGTGGGCGTTTCTTCCAGAAGCAGACAGCGAAGGAGCATGACTCTAGTCAATAATAAGCTCAACTATACTGAAAATAATGTATAACATGTTCAGTACGGATTACTACCAGTTGATCTTTCTGTTTACTTTCGAGTCTGCCAACATGGTAGCCAAAGCAAAGCAGAAAATTGGTAGTAAGACGACACGGAAACTGCGCTTTGGGTATTCTACTCAAAGCTTTGCGGGATACCGCCATTCTGTTTGGAAACAAACAGAATGCTATCGCTGCATAGTTGAACAGTGATGTTCAGCAGTGTTCAGCGTAAATGTATCAGCACTTCTCTCAGCAGGATCTGGATCTAAGCCTTAGCTAGGGGCTCGCAGTGGGTTCTGGTAGCACATAAACGGACTCCACCTGGCCTCCTGCTGCTGGCACGGCCTGGATGGTGCCTTTTTCGATGTGATAGATGACTTTTTCTGCTTGCAACTGATTTTCCCCTTGGCGGATGGTGACCTGGCCCTCCAGCTCGATCCGCTGCTCCCGGCTGTAGTACACCGCTCTCTGGGCGCGGGCCGTGAGGCGCTCGGCGGGAAAGCTGAGGGTGACATTGCCGGTGGCTACAAACACCCCCGTGTTGGCATTGGCCTCCTGGACATCGGCGCTGATGCTGAGGGCACGCGGGTTTTGCCCCCAAGCCAGGCTGGGGATCGCCAGCAGCAGCGCCACCCCCACCGCCCAGGCTACCCCCCTTAGCTGGCACCTGTTTTTCTGCTCAAGGTCGATCCCGACCGCCATGCGCATCACCCCAATCAAACCACCCCACCTGCCAGTCTAGCCCGGGATCCCTGGCCCCGCTGGCGGGGCAGCGCGTTAGTCCTTACCATTTCCTCCCTTGGGCAGGCCTTGGGCCAGTTGCTTTTCCAGCTCGCTGACCCGCTGCAGTAACTGGCGGTTGGTTTCCAGCAGCTCGCGGGCTTGGCTGCTGAGATAGGGATCCGATTCCCACCAGTTGATCCCAATCTCCTTGGCCTTGTCCACCGAAGCGATCAGCAGCCGAATGCGCACATTGAGCAGCTCCACATTGCCCACCGAAACGGTGATATCCCCGGCGATGACAATCCCCTTGTCCAAAACCCGCTCCAAGACATCGGCCAGAGAGGAGCCATGCGTTGCCGTGGCCAGGGGTTGAGAGGTAACAGGCACAGAGAATTTCCCTCCAAAGTGTGCGAAAGCATACAAATATCAGCCGGGCAGTTGATCCAGCAAATAGTTGAGCACCTGGGCTCCTTCCTCGTAGCGCTTGCCGGCCCTGGGCAACAGCACGTCGGCGCACAGAGCGCGAAAATCGGCATTGTCCTTGCTCACCGCCAGCTCGTGCTCCTTGACAATGCGTCCGATCATCAGACAACTGCGCAGGCTGGGGTGGCGGGTCAGATCCAATTTGCGGCGAAAAGCGCGGACGATGTGGACGATCTTGAGCGCATCAGGGGCAGAGAGACCGATGCGCGCGGTGAGGATCTCCTTTTCGGTCTCGATATCCGGCTCGCCGATATCGATGGTGATCATCCGATCCAGCAGCGCATCCTGGGCCTTGTGAACTCCGGTGTATTCCTCTGGGTTGGAGGTGAAGATGGCCCGGAACTGGGGATGCACCCGCAGATACTCTGAGCGGTTGCTGTCCGGCGGCAACACCAGCAGCCTCTCTTCCAAAGCGCTCAGGAGGGCGTTGTTGGCCTCCGGGCGGGAGCGGTTGAACTCGTCGTAGATGAGGGTGAACCCCTCGCGGCAGGCCAAGGTGAGGCGGGCATCCACCCAGCGCTGCTGCACATCCTCCTCCGTCTTCACCACCGAGTGGATAAAGTTGTCCACCACCCGCCGATGGGTAAAGCCGGTGCGCCCCCCGATCAGGTCGGAAGAATCGAAGCGATCGTCGCCGTAGATCAGCATGATGGGACGGCCCAGCAGGCTAGCCAGATGCATCGCCAGGGTAGTCTTGCCCGTGCCCGAAGGGCCCCGCAGATGCACCGCAAAACCCGATTGCAGATAGCGCAAAGCGCGGCGGGTAATCCGCTCGATGTAAGGAGTGTTTACGAACTGGCGGGGACGCGCCTGCAGAACCGTGGCCATAGCAATACCCAACTCTCAATTGCCTTGACGCTCTTGCCTCGACTATAGCGGCAACGGTCTTCTTGCGCTCACAGGTGTTAGGCCGGGATCAGATGGCAACCGTCGCTGACACCATACGCCGCAAGGTGGCCAGGATCTCGGAGGGATCCACCCCCAGATCCACCGCACCGCGGGCCAGCAGATCCCGCACCCGCTCCCGATCCCCGATCACCTGCAGCAAAGTTAGATCGGGAGCCTGCGCTTGCAGGTTGGTTACATAGTTGTTGACGTAGGCCATGATGCGATCCGAACTTGCCTCCTGCGGGGGCGCGGGCCGAACTGGAGCAGGTTCAGGTGGTGGCGGAGTCACCACAGGCTGAGGGGGAGGAGGAGCCGCCTCTTCTGAGACCGCAACCACAGGCTTTGGCAGGGAAACCTCAGCCGAAACCGTTTTCGAGGCATTGGCCGAGCTCTCAGACTTTTCACCTTCCAAGCCCTCAGAAGGGATGATGGGTTGGGCCTCTGGGATCCCATTCCCCCAGACCTGCTCGTGCAACGCCCTGCGGAAAGCCGCCAAAGCTTGCCGCAGAGCCTGGGCCTCTGCCCGCTGATCCTGAGCGACCTGAGCCAGCTCCTGCCGCGCGAGCTGCTGCAAAGCCTGTACCCGCTGCCGCAACTCAGCATAAAAAGACTGGCGAGCTTGTCGAGTTTGGCCGGCCATGGTCTGCCGGGCCTGTGCACAGGTGCTCAGCAATCTCCCCACCGTCGCTGTCAAGTTGGCTTGAAAAGTCTGCAGCTCCTGCTGCTGGGCCTGCGATTGGGCGGCTCGCTCTTGAGCCATGCGGGAGAGAAGCTCCGCCACCGCTTTGACCCGCTGGGCCACAGCCTCCATGCGAGAATGCTCGTCCAAGGCCCGCTGCGCCGCCCGGCTCTGGTTGAAGCTCTTCAGTTGCCTACGGGTTTGCTCCCTCTGTTGCCGGATTGCCTCTTGTCGTTCCCGGCGGCGTTGCTCCAGCTCGGCTATCAGAGCTCGGTGCTGCTCCAGACGCTGCTGCCGGGATTGACTGAACAAACTTTGATTCTGGGCCACCTGTTGGTTGTGGGCCATGGCCCACTGTTCCCGCAAACTCATGGCGCTCCCTCTCTCCTGTTGGTTTTTACTTTGACACTCCCACCGCCTAAAGGCGGGGGATTCTTACGCAGTCCACAAAAGAACCCGTAACGGCGTTGTCAAAGCGCCTCTAGACAGTTCCTTCACGCAAAGCCCCAAGGTTCTGCTGACTTTCTTAAGCAGGTTGGCGGCAGCATTTGCCTCAGCGTTGACCAACCACCCCTTTGCCGTTTGGTACAGGCCCCGCTTGACACGCTTTCCAGAGGGTCTCCACCCGTCGGGTTTTTCACCATAACTAGGTAGCCCATCTCCATCTAGGAAGCTTGCCTGTGAGCTGTACGCCTCCTCTACCTCAATAAATTCAATGCCATAATGCTGACTACCCTTTTGTGTGGGTCAGGGGCACTACGGCCTTTTTCCCTTCTCCCAGATAGCTGGCTTCGGCACTTGCGTGGCAATGCAAACCGGCAGGCCGCACAAGTCCTCCACCTGGGAGCGGGAATAGCCGGGCTGTTGGTCGGTCAAAGTTGGCCAGAACTGAGCAAAGCGAGGCAGAGACTCTACCCTGGTCCCTGCCTCACTAGCCACCTGCTTCGACAGGACTGCCAAGCCATAGCGGCTGCGGGAGGCAGCTGCCGCCTCTTTACAAGTGGCTGAAGACGGCCAGACTTAGACGGCAGGGGCAGCAGCAGTAGCCGTCAGGCCCACCGCCTCGGCGTATTTCAGGTAGGTTTCCACCGAAGCCACGACAACGCGAGCTTCAATGGCCAACAGCTCGATCCCCACCAGAGAAACCCGCACCCAGGCATCGACCACGATCCCTTTGTCCAAAATGCGGTCGATCACTTCGGCCAGGCTGGAAGAAGAGTTCACTTTCTCAACTGCCATGACGATCTCTCCTGCACTGATGATGGTTGGATGGTTGAAGACGAATCGGCGGCAAAATTGCAGGTTGGAAGGGATCCTAACCTTGGATCGGCCCCCTGGGGTAACACCCGCCCCTTGTATCACCCCAGCCCCATTGTGCTGGCTTTTTTCGGGGAGAACACCCGTAGATTCGCTTAAAAAACGTGACGGGCTGACAAGAGTCGCCGTCTCCTCCGAGCGCCACCCCGCCTTCATAGTACCCGCTGGTAGAGAAAATGGGTCAAAGGGTGAGAGCGTCCCGGGGAGAGGCCCTCAAGTCAGGGTGCGGGCCGGCAGGGATCCCCTATACTGAGAGCAGTGCGCTTGCCGACATGCCGTCCTTCCGCTGGCCAAGAGGGCTGCTGTGACCGAGTTCAACACCGGGATCCCAAGCGTGCGTCGCCTGCAGCGGGTGATCCGGGATCGGGAAATCGTTGAGGTTAAGCTCAATACCGGCGATGTCTTCGTCGGCCAGTTGCGCTGGCAGGATCCCGACTGCCTTTGTTTGGCCGACGCTGAGGGACAAGAATCGCTGCTGTGGCGCTCCGCCATCGCCTTCGTCAAAGTCAGACCTCCCTCCTAAACCCAAACCCCTGCAGCCCTTGGCCGTCGCTGGCTTCCCGGCGGCAAGGGTTTCTTTGGCGCACCTATCGACAGCTCTGGCCAAAGCCCCCGGCGAAAAGGCTATGATTCAGCAAGAAGTGTGAAAAAATTTACCCTCCTCCCCTCTAGCCATGTCAACCGGCCCCATCGAGCTTGCCCTGCAACCTGTCGCCCAGCGGCATAACCACTACAGCCGCGAGGATTTTTTTCGCTTCGACCGCTCCCAGGGATCCCTAGTAGACTGGACGGGCGCGCGCAACGTCTTGGTAAGCGAGGATTTTATCCTAGGTTTGCAACAGGGCCTGGAAGAAGAAGTGGGGGATGCCTCGGCCTCCTTGATGTACACCATTGGCCGCGAGTGGGGCCGCAACGATGCAATCCACTTCTCCCACTGGTTTGAGGAAGAGTATCGGCGCAAACCCAAGCAGAGCCACCTGATGTTCCTCTTGGAAACCTGGTGGTGGCCCTTGACCTCGCAAGGCTGGGGGCGCTGGGAGGTGGAGACCGAGAGCCGGCGGCAGGGGTTTATTTTTATCAACCTCTTTGACTCCGCCGTGGCCCGCACCCTGGGGGATGTGGGCAAGCCGGTTTGCCATCTCTACGCTGGCTTATTTGCCGGGTTTTTCAGCGCCATGGTGGAACGGCAGCTCAACTGCATCGAGATCCAGTGCTACTCCATGGGAGAAAGCTACTGTAAGTTTTTGCTCGGCAGCAAAGATCGCATCGATGCGGCTGCCTTTTGGCTCAACGAAGGGGCCAGCGCCAGCGAAATTGCCCAAAAGTTGCGCTCCGGTCAAGGAGTGACCAAGCCATGACAGCAGAGGTTTTTCTGGAAGAATCGGTGCAGAGCTTTTTTGCTCGCCTGAATTGGGATAACCGCCCTCTGCAAGACCCCTCGCTGCCCATGCCTTTTGTACGGGTGCGAGAGCATTTTGCCTCCATCCCCTGGACGGGGGATCCCCTGGCTTTGGCGGCCCGTTCCTTGGGATCCCTCTCGGCAGCGCTGCCGCCCCAGCCTGAAGAGGAACCGATTACTTTGGCCGATTTATTCAGCCTGTTTTGAACGCCGACACCCGCTGAGCACCCACCAACACTTTGGAGAAGTGAGATGGTGAGCCCACTGGAGCAGATGCTAATTGAGGCCGAGGCCCGCTACCTCACGCCGGAGCAACTGGAGCAGCTCAAAGCCTATGTGCTCGGCTGGCCAAAGCGGCTGCACGTGTACCGGGTCGTACGGGAAGGGGAGAGCCAGATGGTGAGCCGCACCCTAGACACCCTTCAAAAGGAGATGCCCAATCTTTCTCCGCAAACGGTAAACCTGTGCCGGCGGCACCTGCTCCTGTTGCTGCGTCAGAGCGCCCTGGCCATGTTGCTGCAGGACGAAAACCTCTTGAAGGAGCGGCTGATCGAGTGGATGGAAGAGGAGGTGCGCCTGTACGAGCTGCAGAGCGTTTATGAGGTAGTCCATCGGACTTTTCAGCAAGAGCTTAGGGATCACCTAACTCCCGGCGAACTGGAGTTCATCCGCCCCTGGATCACCCAGGTGCAGGCAGCTTTGCTCTCTTTAAACGGCCTCAAATCCGCCTAGAACCTTCCCCACCGCCTTTTGGTAACTTACCGATACTGATAACCCAGGGATCCCCTATGGCCAGCACCCCCCCCATCCCCAGCAGCCTCGCCGACTTTGACCCCTACACGCCTGTTTTGGCCAACTATTACGCGCCCAGCGCCTATCTGCAAGGCGATCTGGAGTCCGGTTTGCTGGAAAGTCGCCACGGCGACCGGCTCTTGGCCCTTCCAGAAGCATTGCTACGAGGCATCTACACCGGCTTGGAATACGAGACAGGGCAGGCCGCCCGCCTGGTATTGCGCAACTGTGGCCGTATGTGGGGCAAAGAGTTTTTCCGCCGCTTTGCCCAGGAGCTCTCCGACTACTACCAGAAGCCTTTGTCCGAGCTGGAGATGGGGCTCTTTTTACAAAATCTCAAACAAGCCTGGAAGACCCACGGCTGGGGGCTGATCGACATCGACTGGACCTACAAAAATCAGGGGGTGCTGGTGGTGTCGATCCGCAACTCTCCCTTTGCCGCTGCCACACCCCCCCACTTCAAGCGCCCGATGGGCTTTTTGGAGGCAGGGCTGTTGGCCACCTGGTTTAGCCAGCTGACCGGCCAGGATCTGGGCTGTGTGCAAACCACCAGCGAGGCTTTGGGAGCGAAGAGCAACTTATTTATCTTGACCGCTGCCGCCCGCCTCAAGGAAGGAGAGGCCTGGGTGGACTCCGGCCTCAGCCACGACCAGATCCTGGAGAAGTTGTTACAGCCCGCCCCGTAACCAGATCCAGCAGCGGGATGGGATCCCGTCGGGACGAGTCTGTATAATTCTCTGGAAGCAGGACGAGCTCAAGCGCTTGAGGGTGTAGCCATTGGGGTGGCGGGTCAGAGCAATCCGAGGGGCCATCACCGTTCCGGCAAACACTGCCGAGGCCATTGGCGCTGCGGTGAACGAGCTACTGGACGCCCTGGAACATCGCAACGCCATCAATCCGGCGGAGTTGGTGAGCGTCATTTTCTCCGTTACCCCCGATCTCAACGCGGCCTTTCCTGCCCAATTTGCCCGCCGCCGCCCCGGCTGGGAGTTGGTGCCTCTGTTGGACGTGCAACAAATGGACGTCAACGGCGCTCTGCCCCGTTGTATCCGCGTTTTGATCCAACTGAACACCCCGCTGGCCCAGGCTGAGATGCACCACGTCTATCTGCGAGGTGCCCGCGAGCTACGGCCTGATCTCAGCCCAGTTTAGGAGGATAGCTTCTCGCGCAGCCGAGCCTCCCACTGTTGCAGTTGCTCCTGGAGAGCGGCCATCTCCGCTTCGCGACGGCTCAGCTCTTGACTTTGCCGGGTCAAAGATTGACGCCAGCTTTCGATCTCCGCCAGGTCGGCCAGGCTGCGGGCCTGCGAGAGGCTGTGCAACATCTCCACCAACTTCATCGCCGCCTCTTCCACCCGCTGCACCTGCCGATTTTCCGCAAGCTCAACCAGCAGCAATACCCCCACGTTGTAGGAGGCTGCCTCCTTAGAGGTAACCCGTTCTGGCTGGCGAAGCGGCGCCCAAACCCCACCCTCGGCTTGCTGGGCCAAGAGCTGCAGCTCCGCCTGGCCAAAAAGACTTTTCTTGTCTACCCGCGCCAGATACAGCATGAAGCCTACTGGAATGTACAGGCCATCCTAGCACCGATCCCCTTCCTTTGAGGGATCCTGCCCTAAAACCGGGATGGTTGTCCCTGGGAGGATCGATGTTAAGATCGGCTGCGAAATGGGTAAGGCCTGACGCCTTCCTGTTTTCAGGAGTTTAGGGATCCCTGGCATGTTTCTCACCCAAAGCCCCTATTTTTTGATGGCAGCGCTGGTGGCAATTGCCAGTGGGGCCATCTTTGCGGTTCGGTTCATCAAGCGAGAGGCTTCCGCAGAGTCGGATGTGATTTTCGCCACGATGGGCCTGATCTATTCCATCAGTTTGCTTCTGGAGGGTCAGCGGCTCATCCCGTTGCTGTTTTTTGCCCAGGTGCTGCTGGCGGTGATAGCTGGCTGGTTTGCCTTCGAAACCTTCCGATTGCGGATCCTCTTGAACGAAAAGGTACGGCAGGGGGGTGGAGTGCGTCCGGTCGTGGGGCCCCGGGGCTTTAGCCGCACCTATCCACCCGATGGCTATGCCCAGACGCGCAGCGTTTCCACGCGGCCTAGCGGATCCCGCATTCGCGACACCTCCTCCGCCAGCCGCTCCATTCCTGAACGCAGCGAGGAGCCAGCTCGTCGCCCGCGGCCCCAACTGACCAGCGATACCCGTGTGCGCCCCCGCCCTCGCCCGGCAGCGGAGGAGTATTACGAGGAGCAAGAGACCCGCTTCCGTCGGGACACCGAGGACGATGAGCCGGATCCCTCTCGCCGCTCGGCTGCCGAGGACTATCCCGAGGATGTGCAGGAAGAACGAGGCACAGTCACCCGCCGTCGTCCCCCCCGTCTGCCTCAAGACCAGGGTGAGAGCTACGTTGAGGAAAAACCTCGTCGTCCTTCCCGCCGTGTTGTCGAGGTGGAATCGGTGGAAGTGCAAGAGGCGGAGCCAGACGAGTACGAAGATGATTTGTTCTGACCTCACCCTCAAGCCGTCCTGGCCTGAGGGCTGCTCCTGCTGAGGCAACTCCCAACCGCCTTGCTCCCGGAGATATCCTAGGCCGGTTGGAGAGGGCCGTAGCTATCCTTGATCCCCAGGAAGAGTCGGTGCTCAGCCTGTGTTGCGCATACCGGCGGCGATGCCGTTGATGGTGAGCAGAGCTCCCCGCAGCAGCTCGGCGCGGTTGTACTGGGTGTTGTGGAAATGGGATTTTTGCTTGCCACGCAGGCGCTTGAGGAGCGAGACCTGGATAAACCCGAGGGGCACGATTGAACGGTTGCGCAGTTGCACCGAGCGCTTCAGATAGGGGTCGTTCTCCAACAGCTCCTTGTGTCCTGTAATTTTCAAAACCATCTCCCGGGTGCGGTACATCTCCTGGGCAATGAGCTCGAATAGCTCCATCGCTCGCTCCAGGCGCTCGGGGGAGCTCATCTCTCGCACGTAGTGGCGGGCAATTTGCAGATCCGCCTTGGCCAGGGTCATCTCCACTTTGGAGATCACCATGCGGAAGAAGGGCCACTCGCGGTAGAGATGCCGCAGGTGGTTGAGGTTGTGTTCGCCTTTAGCCGCGTATTCCTCTAGAGCGGTGCCCACTCCATACCATGCGGGCAAGAGAAAACGGCTCTGTGTCCAACTGAATACCCAGGGAATGGCCCGCAGGGATCCGATATCTTTCGAGTTGCCGCTGCGGCGAGCTGGGCGGGAGCTAATCTGCAGTTGGCTGATCTCTTCGATGGGGGTGACCTCGTGGAAAAACTCGACAAAGCCTTCCTGCTCGTAGACCAGGTTGCGGTACACCTGGCGAGAGCGCTCTGCCAGCGATTCCATCAGGCGCGACCACTCGTGCAGGTCGTTGGGGTAGGTGCGCAGCAGGCTCGCCTGGATGACGGCGCTGGTAACAGTTTCCAGGTTAAAAATGGCCAGATCCTGGAGAGAGTACTTAGAGGCCAACACCTCTCCCTGCTCAGTAATCTTGATGCGGCCCCCCACGCTGCGCCCCGGCTGGGCCAAGATCGCCTCGTAGGCCGGCCCTCCCCCGCGCCCCACCGAGCCACCCCGGCCATGGAAGATCTGCAACTTCACCCCATAGGACTCGGCCACCGCCTGCAGCCGCTGCTGGGCTTTGTAGATCTCCCAGTTGCTGCTTAGAAAGCCAGCGTCCTTGTTGCTATCCGAGTAGCCCAGCATCACCTCCTGTAGGTTTTCCTGCTGGGCCAGGTACTGGCGATAGAAGGGGATCTCCAACAACTGCCGCAGCACCTCTGGCGCCCCCTTTAGGTCTTCAACGGTCTCGAACAACGGCACCACCGCCAGGGATCCGCGCCCGCTGATGGGATCGTAAAGGCCCACCTCCTTAGCCAGCAGCAGCACCTCTAACAGATCGCTCAACTGGCGGCTCATGCTGATCACGTAGGTTTGGCACATGGCCATGCCAAATTCCTGCTGCAGCCGGCGCAGGGTGCGAAAGGTGGCAATCAGCTCCGCCGCTTTATCGGAAAAGGGAGCTTCTAGAGGGATGAGGGGCCGGCGGGTTTGCAGCTCCCGCAGGAGAAAAGCTGTTTTTTCCTCCTCCGTCATCTCGCTGTAGGGCCGCGGCAAGATCCGCAAGTACTCGAAGATCTCGGTGAGAGCGGCCTCGTGGTAGCTGCTGTCTTGGCGGATATCCAGGTGGGCCAGATGGAAGCCAAAGACCTGCACCTGGCAAATGAGGTGATCCAACTGGCGGCAGGAGAGGCCACTGTTTTTCAAGCTGCTCTGAATAAGCTGCAAGTCGGCCAGAAATTCTTCTGCATTGGCGTAGGCGTTGTCCAGAGGGGGCGGGACAGGCAGGCAAGCGGAGTCGGCCAAATTGCGGTTGCGCTCCCGCGTCAACTCCAGCCGCCGCTGGATGTAGCTGAGCTTGAGCCGGTAGGGCTCTTGGCGATATTGCAGCGAAAAGGACTCGTAAACCTCGGGCATGCGGCGGCGATCCTGCTCAAGGACATCCAGCAACTGGCTGTCCACATCCCCCCAGTGCAAAGAGACGCTCAGGGTTTTGGTGAGGGCCTTCACGGACTCGATGTACTTGCCCAAAATCAGGTTGCGCTGGTAGCGGGCCGTTTGCCAGGTAACGTCGGCAGTGACGGAAGGGTTGCCGTCCCGATCCCCGCCCACCCACGAGCCGAAGTTGCAAAAGCCTGCCGGCGGTGGCTCGACGCTGGGAAAGGACTTTTTCAAGCTGCGGCTGAGGTACTCATGCAGCAGAGGGATAGCCTGAAACAAAACCTCTTCAAAATAGTGCAAGGTGTAATCGACTTCGTTCAGAACGGTCGGTTTGGACTGATGCAACTCGTCGGTGCGCCACCAGAGCAGAACCTCCTCCGCCAGTTGTTCTCTCAACATGTGGGCCTGCAGAGGGTGAGACTGCTCTGCCCAGTCCAGTTGGCTGAGCAAGTGGGAGAAGGCCCGTTGCTTTTCGCGGATGGTGTGGCGGACGATCTCGGTGGGGTGGGCGGTGAACACCAGGCGGATGTGCAGCCGCTCCAGCAGCCGGCGCAGCAGTCCCGGCGGCACCCCCTGAAGCCGCAGGTAAGGGAACAGACGTTCAAATTTTTCGTTTTCCCGCACGGTGCGCTGCTGGCTGTCCACCATGCGCATATCTGAGTCTTCTGCCCGTTCGTAGTGCTGTTCAACGATGTTGATCAACTGAAAGAACAAAGCGAAGGCGCGGGCCGTTTGAATGGCTGCATCAAGGCTGAGATGCTCGACAATTTGTAGTACTTCCGGGATGGGGTACTCCAAGGCCTGCCCTTCAGGGGAACACATGGAGCGCAGCCGCTGCAACAGATCTACCAAAGGCTGCCCGCACTCCTGCAGGATTACGGCTTCCCAAAGTTCTTCCACCATTTGCAGGCGGCGATTCAACAGGTTGTTCCTGCGGTCGAGCGCTTCATCCACGGCGAGGGCACGGGCCAAGGGATCCCGTTCCGCCAGTGGAGGGGCCTCCTTCAGGCCGTTGGCAGAACCCACTGCCCGCTCTGCAGTCGTCAGGTGGGAGGAAGAGGTCATGAAGGCAGCTCCTAGAACAACCATCCCAATATTAGAGCCTGTTCGCTGGAAGCGCAGATTACTCTTGGAGGAGAGCTGTCTCGGCAGCATGGCCAACTCTCCCCCTGTTTGCCCAGGGATCCCTAGAGGCGGCTACGAATAACAAATGAGTAGTTGCTGCCGGGCTCTAGTAAGTAATCCGATTTCTCCAAAAAACGGCTCAAGGGATCGCAAATCAAGGCCCGCCCTACAGAGGGTTCCACCTTCAGCTCCCCGGATCGAAAGCGCCAGCAAAAGCGCCAAACCCAACCGTTGGCGTTGACTTCCCCTTCAATGGCGCCCTCCTGCCAGGAGCGGCGGGTAATTTGTACATGGGCGGTGGTCTGCGGCAGTCGGCTCATCCAGAACCTCCCGACGGGATCCCCTGTAAGGTAGCGCGCAAACCCCTCTCCGAGAAGTCGAAGATGGGCGATGAGGGGCTAGATAGATGCTAGGTGGAAAGGGATCCCGTTAATTGGATGGTTCTCTTGCCGAGGATAAAAGCAAGCCCCCCCGTGGGGGGGCTGTTTCTTCAGCTCCTGAGGCCGGTATTGATATAGAAACTATTGAGCGGCAGTTGCCAGAGCCTTGGAAGATTTTTTCTCCGGCTTCTCAGCCGCAACCTGCGCTAGCAAAGCCCGTAAGCTGGGAAAGAGAAAGTGATTTTCTTCGACATATTGCGCGCCGAATAGTCCCTTCTCCGCCCAGAAAAATCGGTCTATCGTGTGCTCGTTTCGCCGAACCAGAATCAGCGCAGGCGGCTGAATAGAGTTTTCCTGTATGTATCTCCGGGCGGCGGTTACAGACTTTTCTTCGCCGCTATCTAATTTAAATTGAGGAATATAATCTAAAATTTTGCGCCCCTCCAAACGACGGCGGCTCTTACGCTTTCTTCTCCTGACCAATGTCAGCCTCCTGTAGAAGGATTACAAGACAACCTTAAAAAATATATCAGCAATACCTAAGAAAATCAATAACTTCTACCGGCTTTTGTTATCATCCTTTACAGAAATAACAAAGGACAACGAACGTCCTCCTCCACGAGCGGAAAAGGAAGGCAACTTACCTCTGTCTCCCCTCCAAGAACTTTGCCGGGAAACTGCTTATTCAGTTGAAAAATAAACCCTTTCTCCCCGGAAGGGAGCAAAGAGAAATAGGGTATCGATTAGCTCTGATGCCTGCGAAGAAAGTCAACTGCCAGCGCAGGAGACTCCCTTCCGATCTGGCCTCTGAGCTAGCATCGACAATAAGGAACGCTCAACAGAACACATACCTAAACCCAGGTACGGGCAACTCTCCTTAGTGGGGATTAGGGTTGGCCAATTGCAACTGCGCAAACCTAGAGCAGCTTCACCAAAAGGAATACTCGCGGGGCGAGCAGCCTTTGGAGAGGGTACTACGACTGTACAACCAATTTTCCGTTTCTACAATATGTCCAGGATAGGTTTCCCGTACTGCGTTAAACCCTTAGACGGCAGACAGACCTCTTGCTACTCTGGCTTCAGGGATGACCTGAGCCATAAGGGTTCCGGTCGGTCTCAGGTAGAAGCTGCAGGAGCCCCGCTTCGTACTCCCTTCCATCCCCCCGCCTCCCTGCCCCTGGTATGCGGGGGGTTGGGGGGGAAGGGAGGCGGTCGGAGCCGGGTAGTTTACTCTAGGTCGAGGGAGTTTTGGGCATGAGGAAATTCGCGTTGCTGGTGAGTCTGGGATTGATTCTGGGATCCCCGCCGCTTTGGGCGCAGGAGGCAACCCCGCTCCCCAGTCCTGCTGCAACTCCTTCTGCGGCTACAGGGGGGGCTCCCAGCCCGCAAGCTTCCCCAACTCTAACCCCAGAGCAAGTTACCGATGCTCAGGTGGAGCAGTTGGTGCAGATTCTGTTGGAATTGGATCCTTTGATCCGGGAAGCCAGCGCTCAGTTGCGAGAGACCCAGAACGAAGAAGAGTACGAGCAGATCATGCAGCGCACGGAAACCCAAGCCAGCCGCATTGTCGAGAAGCAGGGGCTGACGGTGGCCGAATATCGCGAGCTGATGACCTTGGCCAACGAAGATCCCGTTTTGAACCAGCGAGTGCGGGCCCGCTTGCAAAAAGTGATCGAAGAAAGGGAATCCTCTGCTTCTCCCCAGCCAGCCACCCCGACGCCTAGGCCCTAGGCTGAGCTGACTGCTGTTGGCCGGAGACAGAAAGAAGCCGGGGCAACCGCAAGGTAAAACAAGTGTGGTCGGCCTCGCTGTTAAGGTAGATTTTCCCTTGCAACAAGTTTACCCGTTGTTGCACAAGGGCCAAGCCCAACCCTGTCCCTCCCCGCCGCCGGGGATCCGAGCTGGGCACGCGGTAAAACTTCTCAAATACCCACTTTTGTTCTGCAGGGGGGATGATGATGCCGGTGTTGCCAATTTGGATTTCCAGGTGAGGAGGAGCGCTGGTGACCTGTAGGTTAATCCGGTGCTGGGCAGGAGTAAATTTCCCGGAAAGCGCCGTAAAGCCCCTATCTTTGGGCAGGGGATATAAGGCGCTTTCTGGTAACCCCGTTAGCGGGTCGGGGGCCAAACTCTACACTTGGGGTACTGAGCAACTTTTTGGCAATCTTCCCGCTCCCGTCTCTCCAGGATGAGATCCTAGAATTGGAGTCTTCTAGGATCTTTTCTGGGACCTGAGGATGAAAACTCCGCCTGAAAGGCCCGCCCCCAAAGTCCAGGCGGGATCTCTGCGAGCTGCGCTGAGCATTGCGCTGTTTCTGTTCTTACTGGCGCTGGTTTCCTACTTGAGCCTCAACTTCGTGCTGGCCTTGGTGGACAAGCTCAGCTAGCCACTCCCTGAGGCGATTCCTCGGCGCGGATCTGCCGATAGCCCTTTGTCTTCGGCAGCAGGAAAGATACAATGGATTTACAGGGCTTAACACCTTTTCTCAGTTTCTACGCTCCCCATCATGAGCCCCCTCTCATGGCTGAGACCATTTTCTTGGTTCGCAGGTTCGCCGGGATCCGCTGGGCCTTATCTTGAGTCTCAACCTGCGCTGACTTGGCCCCGCCGGGATCTGGGCTGGAGGCGCTGGCTGCGGTACCTGTATCTGCGCCTGTTGCGAATGCAATCCTCCCCCAAAGAAATTGCCCGCGGCCTGGCGGCGGGAGTTTTTGCGGGTTGTTTTCCCATCTTCGGCTTTCAAACCCTGGTGGCCCTGCTGTTGGCCGTTCCTTTGCGGGGCAACAAGCTGGTGGCGGCGGCAGGAACTTGGGTGAGCAACCCCCTCACCTATGTGCCGATCTATGCCTTTAACTACCGGGTGGGGGAATGGCTGCTGGGATCCCGAACAGCCTTTGCCACTTCGGAACTGGTGGTAGCTCAGAACTGGATGCAGTGGGGCCTGGAGGTGTCGGCCACACTCTTGGTGGGCTGTGCGTTTGTCGGGTTTTGGGGCGCCCTCGTTAGCTACTTTCTGGGGCTGTGGCTGGTGGAGTGGATCCGCCGGCGGCGGAGAAGGGGCCGGGTCTCCTGTGAAGGGATGTAGGGCGGCTCAAAAGGCCCAACCCAAAGCTGAGCTAGGCCGGGATCCCTGCCGCCTCAGACTTCGGAGATGGATCCAACTTCAGAGAACAGAAGGGTTTGACGATGGAAGATATGCGATCGCTATTAACCGATCTCAGCCGCCGCTCTCAGCGATGGGGGGAACAGTTGGGATCCGCCTTGCAGACGGGCATGAGCCAGCTTACCCAAGCTCCTCAGCCGATTGTGTTGCTCTCGTCGCGGGAGCTGGAGAAGATGCGACGGGCCTGCCGCCTGGCTGCGGATCTGCTCAAGCACCTGGAGCCGATGGTGCAGCCGGGGGTCACCACCCAAGAGCTTAACGACGAGGCGGAGCGCTGGACGCGGGCCCACGGGGCCAGGAGCGCCCCTCTGGGCTACCACGGCTTTCCCAGGTCCATCTGCACCAGCGTCAACCACGTTGTCTGCCACGGCATTCCCAGCCCCAAGCAGGTCCTGCGGGAAGGGGACATTATCAATATCGATGTCACCCCCGTTTTGGATGGCTACCACGGCGACACTTCCAAAACGTTCTTTGTCGGGCAGCCTTCCGAGCGGGCGCGGCGTCTGGTGGAGGTGGCGGAAGAGTGCCTGCGGCGGGGCATTGCCGCCGTGAGGCCAGGCGGCAGAGTTGGGGATATTGGGGCTGCTATTCAAGAGTACGCCGAGTCCCAGGGCTACAGCGTGGTGCGGGACTTTGTCGGCCACGGGGTAGGACGGCAGTTCCACACGGCGCCCCAGATCCCCCACTACGGCGAACGGGGGAAGGGGGAAAAACTCCGCCCCGGCATGGTGTTTACCATCGAGCCGATGATCAACGAAGGCACGTGGGAGGTGAAGGTGCTTGCAGACGGGTGGACTGCTGTGACGGCAGACGGCAAGCTCTCCGCCCAGTTTGAACATACGGTTGCCGTTACCGAAACCGGCGTGGAGATCCTGACCCTACCCTCCTCCGGCCCTTGAGCAGGTATGAATAGCGCTAGCGTTGCCGATCCCCGCCTGCGTCTTTCCTCTGAGAATCTGCTGCTGCTGCTGGCGGCAGCGGCGGGGCTGGGCACAGGTTTGTTGGTGATCGGGTTTCGCTATCTCATCGGCTGGTGTCGCTATCTTTTGCAGGATACTCTCGTCGACAGCATTGTCAGGGCTGCGCAACAACACGGCCTGTTGCTGCTGGGATCCTGGGCAACCATTTTGGCGCCGCTGCTGGGGGGTCTGTTGATCGGCACCCTGGGGGTGGTTCTGCCTTTCCCCAACCTCAGCCTCTCCAGTTTGGTGAGTGCCAACCGGCCTCTCGCCCCTCGCCCAGAATGGATCCCACTTAAGCTGGTGGCTGCCGCCGTCTCGTTGGGGGCGGGAGCTGCGCTTGGGCCGGAGGCCCCCAGCGTGGAAAGCGGGGCCCTACTGGGATGCCTGCTGGGGCAAAACCTGCGCCTTGCGCGGGAGCGGGTGCAACTGTTGATGGCCGCCGGGGCGGCGGCGGGGCTGGCGGCGGGGTTTAACGCGCCGATTGCCGGGGTGTTTTTGGCGCTGGAGCTGGCTTTGGCCCGCACGTTCACCACTTCTGCCGTCAGTGTGGTGGTGTTGGCAGCGGTGGTGTCGGCCCTGATTGCCCAGGTGGGGCTGGGGGCGCAGCCGGCCTTTTTGCTGCCGACCATTACGCAGCCGGCTTTTGTCTTGCCCGCCTACGAGCTGCACAGTCTGCTGGAGGTGCCCCTCTATTTGGGTTTGGGCCTTTTGGCCAGCTTGGTCTCCATCGCCTTCGGCTATGCACTGGAATGGGTCAAGCACCTGTTCGGCAGTGGCCCCCTGGCGGCCTGGCCAGCCTGGAGCAAGCCGATTCTGGGCGGTGGGATCCTGGGCTGTGTCGGCCTGGGGATCCCGTTGGCCCTGGGGGTGGGCTACGAGACCATTGAGTCGATCTTGCAGGGGGTGCCCTTTTCCCTCGGCCAGCTTAGCTTGCTGTTGCTGGGCAAGGTATTCCTCAGCGCGGTGAGCGTGGGCAGCGGCTTTGTCGGGGGAACCTTTGCCCCGGCTTTGTTCTTGGGAGCGGTGCTGGGGGCAGGCTACGGCCAGGTGGTGGGAAAGGCTTTGCCTGCTATTGCCCTCTCTCCCCCTGCCGCCTACGCCATGGTGGGTATGGGGGCGGTATTGGCGGCCAGCGTGCGGGCTCCCCTGACGGCCATTCTGCTGCTGTTTGAGATGACGCGGGACTACCACATCGCCTTGCCGGTGATGGCGGCGGTGGGCCTGAGTATCTGGCTGACGGAGCAGTTGCACCCGCCGGCCATCTACCCCTCCGCCCGTCGCAGGCAGGAGCCGAAGGGCCTGACGGTGCAAGAGGTGATGGTGCCCCCTTCTCTGCTGCTACCCCAGGATACGCCCCTGCGGGAGGCGCTGGAGCGCTTGCTGCAGCAAAAGTGCCACAGCGCTTTGGTGGTGGACGGGCAAGAGCGGCTGCGGGGCATTCTCACCCTGGAAGACCTGGAGCGGGCCCTGGCCCACAAGCAGGCCGGGGAAGTGGCCGAACTGACGGTGGAGCAGGTCAGCCAGTCGCCTGTGCTCACCACTTTCCCCGACGAAGCCGTGGCGGTGGCCGCCGAGCCGCTGTACGAATACGATTTGCGCCAGTTGCCGGTGGTCTCGCGGGAGGATCCGGAGCATGTGGTTGGCCTCTTGGATCGGGAGCGGGTGTTGCTCTCCCAAGAGATCGAATCTGTGCGGCAAGTCCTCGAGCCGGAAGTTCCTGCCCCAGGTGGGGTCGAAAACGGGATCCCTGCCCAGCCCACTCCCTCTTCCCCTGCGCCGGCAGACTAGGGATCAGCGCTGCCGCAGCAGGGCGGAGGGGCATTCGTGTCGCAGAGGGCAGCGGCCACATTCGGGCATGCGCGCCTTACAGATGCGTTTGCCCAGCCGGATCAAGTTGACGTGCAGGGAATAGGCCTTGCCCGCCGGGATCCGCGGCGACAGTTGGGCAAAGGTGTCGTCGGGGTGTCTGGCCCGCACCAAGCCAAGACGGTTGGCCACCCGATGCACATGGGTATCCACCGGGCAGAGATCCCGGCCCAGGCCAAACAACAGCACGCAGGCGGCTGTCTTCAGTCCTACCCCCTTCAGGGAAAGGAGATAGGCCAGAGCGTCCGCGTCGTCGAGATCCCGCAAAAAGTCCAGGCTCAGGGATCCCTGTCGCTGGACAATGGCAGCCAGAATCTCCTGAATGCGGGCTGCTTTGAGTTGGGCCAGGCCCCCGGGACGGATCACCTGGGCCAGCTTGGTTGGATCAGCAGCTAAGACAGCTTCCCAGGAGGGGAAAGCGGCTTTGAGGGCGCGAAAGGCGCGGCTGCTATTGTGGTCGGTGGTGTTCTGGGAGAGGATCGTGCCCACCAATTCGTCCAAGAGGTCGGGATAGAGGGGCAGACCATCAGGGCTGCGAGGACGTTGGGGGATGCCAAAGCACTGTTCCAGGCGCGCCAACAGTGATTCCAGCACGACGGCGTTGGGGCTCGCCTCACCAGGACGAGGTTCCAGCCAGGCTGAAGTCTCCATGGCTGCGGCAGGCTCAGGCAGGCGGCGGGCAAGAGGATCCCGATCCAATCTCGGCTGTACCACGGCTGGCCCCTTGGGGGAGTTAACGGGCGGAATCTCGGCAGATCTCCTGGAGCAGGCGGGCAACTGCCTTGCTGGCAGCAGGAGGAGCTGTCGCCTTCAAGTTGGCGGCCATTTGGGCAACCACCTGGGGCTGAGCCAACCAGGCCAGGGCCGTCTGCCGCAGCAAGTCCAGATTCGCTTCCGATTCTCGCATGACCACTCCCCCGCCGCGACCCACAAAAGCCAGGGCGTTGTGGTACTGATGATCCTCGGCGGCAAAGGGGTAGGGGATCAAAATGGCCGGGGTGGCGGTGGCCCACAACTCCGCCAAGCTGAGAGCGCCAGCCCGGCTGATGGCAAAAGTTGCCCGCTGCAGCAAGGCGGCCACATCGGCGCGGAAAGGAAAAGCGCGGTAGCGGGGGTGGGAAGGGATCCCGACCTCACTGCCGCCGGTCAAATGCACAATCCACGCCCCTGCCTCCAACCAGGCGGGGGCACAGGCGGCAACCAGGCGGTTCAGGCCCCGCGCCCCCTGGCTCCCCCCCATCACCACAATCAAAGGATCCCCCTCTGGAATCGGCAGATCCGCGGGCAAGGGCTGGGGCTGATAGAACTCCGCCCGCACTGGCGTGCCCACCACCCGGGTAACTGCCCCTGGCAAATGCTCTGCCGTTTCCGCCATGCCCAGGGCCACCAGCCGGCAAAATCTTCCCAGCCAGCGGGTCACCTTGCCCGGAAGGCAGTTGGACTCGTGCAGCAACACCGGCACCCCCAGCGAGCGAGCTGCCAAGATGGTCGGGGCGGCGATGTAGCCGCCGGTGGTCAACACCACGTCAAACTGGCCTGAAGCCAGGATCTGCCGCACCTGCAGCGTTGCCCGCGCCAACTGAACCAGGGATCCCAGCTTCTGCCAGGGGGATCCCTGCCAGCCGGACATGGCCACTCGGTGCAGCGGGTAGCGGTCCGGCACCAGCTTCGCCTCCAGCCGCTGCGGCACCCCCAGCCACTCAATCTGCCAGGTGGGCAACTGCTCGACAACGGCCAGCGCCGGAAAGATATGCCCCCCCGTCCCGCTGGCCGCCACCAGCAGCCGTGGTGGTGAGGTGGGATCCCTCCTGTCTCCATTCACCCTAGGACTAGGACGGGGAATTGCTGTAGCCAAGGTAGCGCAAAAGCGTGCCCCGCTGCCCCAAGATAAATCCTCGGTCGGGGCCAAAGAACTCGATGCTGTAGAAATTGGCGGGAATGTTGCTCAATTTCTTGGCCTCCTCCCAGGTTTTGCCGCCATCGGGGCTGTGGATCAGAGTGCCGCCGCCGCCCACCACCCAGAGGTCGTGGTCGTTCTGGTAGGCCGCATTTAGATAGCCAAAGCTGAGGGCACGCCCGGGTCGCAACGGCTTGGACCACTCGCCGGAGGTGAAGTCACTCGTGAAGGCGATCTCCGCGCCTTGGTTCAATTTCCAGGCGCTGCCGTTGGGGCCAAAGCCCATGTTCTGAATGCGGCGAGAGCTTTCCCGCGGATACGGCTTCCAGGATCGGCTTTCTGGAGTGTAGAGAAAGTAGAAGCTGCCCCGCGACGACACGGCCAGATACTCTCCTCCTGGGCCGCGGGCAATGTTTTTAATCGCCCCAATCGGCTCTTCCACCTGGGCATGCCAGGTCTGTCCTCCATCTTCCGTGCGGTAGATGGCCCCCACATTGGTTACCATCTCAGCCGCTCCAGGACCCAGGGCTTGGATTAGGATCGGCTCCCCCGGCAGTTGCTTGCTGAGACGAATGGATGTCCAGTCGGATCCCTCGTTGAGCGTGTGGAGGAGGATCCTCGGCTGCCCCACCACCCAGCCTTCTGCTCCGGCAAAGCTAATCGAGCTCAGATAGGCTTCCGGCTCCAGTGCCGTCAGCTTGCGCACCTGCCAGTGGAGGCCGCCATCCTGAGACTCCAACAGCGTCGCTTTATCGCCCACCAGCCAGCCATGAGAAGGGTTGGTGCCGGTGAAAGCAATGTCCAGCAGAATGTTCTGGGTGGGCACCTCGACTTGTTGCCAGGGCACCACCTTCATGTCCGGCATCCGCGCCGCCATCAGCAAGAGAGAGAAGGCAGCTAGCAGCACCAGTCTCCAGAGCTTAAGCATTTTGGCCATCACTCGACGAAATAGAAACTCATCAAAAACAAAAATCCCAGCGCCAACCCCAAGAAGATGAGCAGGTTTTTCTGGGCAGGGGTCATCACATTGACCCCCAGGCCATAGCGCAAGTTCTCTTGAAAACCGGAAGGCTTGCCCTTGGCGCCCACCGCTTGAAACAGGCGCTTGCCGGCGCGGCACACCGGACATCTCCAGTCGGCGGGCAGCTCCTCAAAGGGCACACCTGCCGGGATCCGATTGAGCTGATCCCCCTTGGCCGGCTCGTAAACATAGCCACAAGAGCGACATTCATAGCGCTGCATGCGCAGGGGATCGCCAACCTGTGCATCGGTTTCATCTTCCGGCAACTCGATCAGCTTCGGTACCCTAGAGGGCTTGGGCTGGTTGAGGGGATCCGGTTGCGAGCCATTCATGGTCTGGGAGGCATTTGCATCATCAAATCTTATTATGAGAGGAATTGTTACAAAAATCTACTCGGCCTTCTGCTCCTTTCCTTTCTCAGACCTTTCCTCAAAGCATCGATTGCCAACTCAGGGGGCAGGGAGATTTTGCGGAGTTAAAAACAGCCACGAGATGGGATCCCCTGGGACTCGGTCTTGAACAGGGGCATACCTGGCCTCTCTTGACACCTCTCTGGCAGCGTCAAGGAACGTCGTCTCACTCGCCAGCAGGGCAAGGGCTCTGGCAGACAAACCGGCCAGGGTTCACGCCTCGGATCCCATGCTATGTTTTGACTATCCTATTCACGTGTTGTGCCAGTGGGTGTCCGCTATGACCACGCCCCCTCGCCGACCTACCCTTAACCACGTGTTGATCGTCAAGGATCGCCACGGGCCAAAGGCCTACTGGCTGACAGCCGAGCTCTATTCCTTGGGGCGGGATCCGAGCAACAGCATCCGCATCGACTCCCAATACGTCTCCCGCCACCACGCCATTTTAGTGAAGACCGAATCTCCCTCCTCTCCCGATGGGTTTACTTACCAAATCATCGATGGAGACATCCATGGCACGCCCAGCACCAACGGCCTTTACATCCGGGGGGAGCGGGTGGAGTTTCGCGATCTTGAGGACGGAGACGAGATCCAGTTTGGCAACGACGCTACTGCCACCTACTCCCTGCAAGCTCAGGATTTGGACAGGATTCTCTCCTCCTTTGAAAATACCCAGATCGTTGGCCTGTGAGAGCCGACTCATCAGTCAGGGGGAAGGTTTTGGCGAGGTAGGATGGTTGCCGGCGGGGGATGCTCAACTCCTTGCAGCGCGGCAGCTCCCTGATTTAGAGGCCTGCAGCTTGCCGTCGCCAGTGGTGGGGAGGAGCGCTGCCCGCCACTGTGGAACGGGTAGGCTGCTACTGGGCAGCAAGCGCTGACCGCAGTCTGCAAGCCGGCTCCAACTCCAGAGCCGGCGACCAAGAAAGGCCTACAGCTCGCTGGCGCGAGCCGAGGGAGTAACCGGCAGCCACGCTCCAGAAGGGAGCGGCGTCGCGCTAGTAGTTGGGCGTCCTACCAGTTGCGGCAAATTGATTACCTACGAAGTGCTGTGGGCAGGGGTAGCGATGGTGTGGGTGCCACCTGCCTACAGGTCTCAGACCTGCCACCAGTACTTGTAGATTGGCCAACGGGAAGGGAAGCGATTCCGTTGTAGTCTGGGTTTGCCTTTACCTCTGGGTGGTGATGCGGATTTTGTTTCCCCGCTGGCGCTTTCGCGGCGGAGAGTGGCTGGGGCCATGGCCTCGCTCCGACAACTAGAGAGAGATGGAGGGATCCATTGCCGTCAGAATCGGGCTGGGAGAGCTTCCCGGAGAAGCCTGGGTTTTGAACAGGTCTGTACAGGCTGAGGGGAGCTGAGAGTTATTGCTGATCCAGAGTTTCGCCCCATGCAAGTGCTGGCGCCAAGATCAACCTCTACCTGAAAATCCTCGGATCCCGTCCGGATGGGTATCCGGAGATGTAGAGTTTGACCCACCGGGATTCTGCTGGATCCCTGCAGCCTCAGCTAGGGTGTCAACTGGATTGATCGGATACGGGATCCCCATCTGGATCCTTCCGTCTGCTTGCCATAGTAGGATCAGCACCTACGTACCCTACCTTGCACGGGCCGCCGGCTTAAGCGGCCAGGGTTCTTCTGACTTGGAACGCTCTCCATGCCGCCCATTACCAAGATCCTGATTGCCAACCGAGGCGAGATCGCCCTGCGCATCATCCGCACCTGTCAGGAAATGGGGATCCGCACCGTGGCTGTCTACTCCACTGCGGATCAGAACTCTCTACATGTCCAACTGGCGGACGAAGCAGTCTGTGTGGGGGAAGCCCCAGTGGCCAAAAGTTATCTCAACATCCCCAACATCATCTCGGCAGCCCTCACCCGCGGGGCCACTGCCATTCATCCGGGCTATGGGTTCTTGGCGGAAAATGCCAAATTTGCCGAGATGTGTGCCGACCACAACTTGATCTTCATCGGCCCCTCGCCAGAGGCGATGCGCAAAATGGCCGACAAAGCCACGGCCCGCGAGACCATGCAGGCGGTGGGCGTGCCGACCGTGCCCGGCAGCCGCGGGCTGATCACCTCTGACGAGGAAGCGGTGAGGCTGGCGGAGAAAATCGGCTATCCCGTGATCATCAAAGCCACCGCCGGCGGCGGGGGGCGGGGCATGCGGGTGGCCAGAGATGCCCAAGAATTGCTGAAGATGATGCGCACCGCCCAGGGGGAAGCCCAGGCGGCCTTTGGCGATGGGGGCATCTATCTGGAGAAATACATCGAGCGCCCCCGCCATGTGGAGTTTCAGATTTTGGCCGACAGCCACGGCAATGTGGTGCACCTCTACGAGCGGGATTGCTCGATTCAGCGGCGCCACCAAAAGCTGCTGGAAGAGGCCCCCAGCCCGGCTCTGACCACGAGCTTGCGCGCCCGCATGGGGGCAGCGGCGGTGAAGGCAGCCAAAGCGGTGAACTACGTGGGGGCGGGCACGGTGGAGTTTCTGCTGGATAAAAACGGCCAGTTCTACTTCATCGAGATGAACACCCGCATCCAGGTGGAGCACCCGGTTACCGAGATGGTGACGGGGCTGGATTTGATTGCCGAGCAAATTCGCATCGCTCAAGGTCAACCCCTGACCTTTCGCCAGAAGGATGTGGAACTGCGGGGCCATGCCATCGAATGCCGCATCAACGCCGAGGATCCCAAGCAGCAGTTTCGCCCTTGCGCTGGCACCATCAGCGCCTATTTGCCTCCTGGAGGGCCGGGGGTGCGCATGGACTCCCACATCTACACCGACTACACCATTCCCCCCTATTACGATTCGCTGTTGGGCAAGCTGATCGTCTGGGGGCCCAACCGGGCAGCCGCCATCCGCCGCATGCAGCGGGCGCTGGGGGAATGCGCCATCACCGGGGTGCCCACCACGATCCCTTTCCACCAGCAGATCCTGCGCCACGAGGCTTTTTTGCGGGGCGAGGTGTACACGGATTTCATCGCCCAACACCTGCTGACTGGCCAGTAGCAATCCCTTCGGAGATTGCCAGAGAGCGTCTTTGAACGGCGCTGGCCAAAAGTTGAGGCTAAAGTTAAAGGTGAGTGGAGGGTTGCTGGTCGTGCCGATGAGGGATCCCCGGCCCGGCTTGGTTCAACAGGCCCATCTCCAGCGTCAGGCAAGCTGCCCCGTGCCCAGCCTGAGCCAGTTGGTGGGGCAATTTTTGCAGGAGCGGCAGCGGGATCTGGCCCCGGCCAGCCGCCGCACCTACCGCATTGCCCTGGAACAGTTTGCCAAAACTTGCCCGGTGCCGCTGCCTCAGGTGCAGCCGTCCCACGTTCAGTCTTTTTTAAACAGCTTGAAGGGGCGTCCATTTCGCAACCGCTCCGGCCAGTGGGTTCATCCGCCCGCCTCTCCCGCCACCTACAACCTCAAGCGGCTGGCGCTGCAGCAGTTTTTTGAGTGGGCCAGCCAACGGGGCTACTTTCCAGATCCCTTGCCCACCCAGGCGATTCGGCCTGCCCGCCTGCCCGCCCGTCTGCCTCGCGACCTGGATCGGCTGTTGTTGCAGCGGGTTCTGCAGCGGGCCCAGAGCCATTCTCTGCGCTATGCGGCCTTGATCCGCCTGCTGCTGGAGTGCGGGCTGCGGGCACAGGAGCTGTTGGACTTGACGGTGCAGGATTTTCAGATCAGCCCTGAGGGATCCCTGTTGGAGGTGCGCTGTGGCAAGGGCAGCAAACCCCGCGCTGTGGCGGTCGGGGATCCCCTCTCCGAGCTGCTGCAACAATATCTGAGCCGAGAACGGGGCCCGTGCGCGCCGACGGATCCCTTGTTTGTCTCCCAATCCCGCTGCCCGGCCTACCGGGGCCGTCCCCTCACCTACGATGGCCTACGTCATATTGTGCTCAAGCTTACCGAGCCCGAGCCGGGCCACCAAACCCCCCACCAGTTTCGCCACAGCTTTGCCACCTTGCTGCTGGATCGCGGCGTTGCCCCCGAACACATCCAACACCTGCTGGGCCATACGACTGCCGCCATGACGATGCGCTACACCCAGCGGGCCAACTTGAGAGCAGCTATTGCCCATTCCCGCGCGATCTTGGATCAGGGCTTGATCTAGGGATCCCCTGTTGCGCCGTGGCCTCTATTACTAGTAGGGAGAGGTTCAGATTGCTAACAGAAAGGGAAGCCGGACATCCAAAGGGCAGCCCCGAAAAAGAAATCAATCAGGTACACCTGGCTAAGGTGCTTGGAATGACCTGAAAACAATCGAATGGGTTATTTCAAGTTACACGCTGGAGAGGAAGGTAGAGCACATGTTCTCTCTCCTTTCCCATAGGCACCTGCGAGCCAAGGCTGGCCTTCTGCTGCTCCAACCAGATGATCAGATGTCTGTTCTCAGGGTAGTATTCCAGAACATACTTAATGAAGTCATCAATTGTACATGGCTTGCTGAAACCTCCCATCCACTGATGAAAGTGGCAATGCACTTCGTCGGCTATGGTAATCAGGTTGGAGAGATTCGCTGCAAGCTTTGGATAGTGCGCTTCAGAGTAGAGATGATGAACCGTTAGGCTACTGGCTGCTTTTCGAGTAACTCTACAAAGATTTTTATCCCTTTTTCTTGCAAGATCTTTTGCCCTTTCTATCTCTCTTTGTCGATCCTGGATTTTCTTGACGATTACCTGAATTTGAGGTTCAATGCGTTCGCTAACATATTGACACCAGTCTTTTCTGTGGTTTTGCTTGAGAACCTCTCCCATAACCTTGGCAAGCTCATAGATACCTCGCAAAGAGAGGTAAACAGTGTCATCATTACCAAAACGTGTGTAATGAACGTCTTTGATTAACTTACTTTGCTTCGATGCAAGCTCAAGCGCCTTCTTAAGGTAGTCAGTTCGAGTTCTAAAGATCATCACAACATCTCGACGAGATAGCCAAAACTGATCTTGTCTTTTGACCAGAGAGGAGCTGTTTTGAAGGATCCTGTAATCTACCAGAGCTTTCTGCTTCTTGCGATGCTCTTCCTTGAACCAATTCCTAATGCTTGTACCTGTAGAGGATTTGCAACCTTGCTCTGATCAACCTTGCTCTGATCGAGACCTTAAAAAGGATAAAATGGCATAAGCGCCGGACCGCGTGTATTCCCTTAGCCCCAAACTTTTGTTGATAACACGATAGTCTTTACCTTCCACCAGTTTCCATGCATCATCGGGGATACTGTCAAAGTGAGCTTCAATCTCTCTGAGTTCCTCAAGGCTGATACCCAAGAAGTTGGCGAGCTTGTTTGAGGAAACATAGACTATAGCCATTGCTCAAACTTCTCCGTAAGGCTTTTGTAGAAAAGAGTCAATCGCTGGAAAATTTTGTCATCTCCCGTCGGAGAATCGGGATGGTAAATCTTGCTCAGGCGATAAAAAGCAGCTTTGATGTCTTCATCGGTAGCTCGATCAGGGTCAAGCCCAAAAACCCGCCAAGGCAAGTCGTACTTGAAGATGTTGATCCCATTGATGCAGCCATACCCCTCTTCTCCCTCTTCGTTGGGAAGGATCCCGATGTGCTGACGATAAATGCGCTCCAAATCATCTATGTTGGATAAGTTCAGCTTGCCCATACCACTGGTTGCCAGTCTGAAGCTGGCTGATTTTCTCAGCTCGGCTGCGTTTTTAACGCCAAAGTGGTTGTAAATGGCTTTCTGCAGCTCTTTGACAGACAGCCGGGGCGGTGGCTGTAGCTGCCTGACTACAAACCGGGCAAAATTCTCTAGGAGCTCCTTAGAAATGCCATAAGTATCCGAAAGACGCTGGATTTCTGCGGCAATCGCCACCTGCGGGTCGGGCCCAGCTCCTTCTTTTGAGGTTGTCCCGGTTGTTTTGGTTTTTGTGCTGGTGGCTTTTCTGGGCACGGTTTCTCCTCAAATCACCAATGCCAAGTGCAAACCTGCACAAAACTCACAGGCTGCCTGTGAACTTATCTGCACGATGAAGCAGAGAATTTCAAATTAGTGAAACAATGTTGTCGGTAACCGTAAAACCCTGCATCACATAGGATGCACTCTGGCGATGCCCAGTTGGATAGATTGGTGTGGGGAGCGAATCCGCACGGGGGATCCCCTGGGCAAATTGCGCCCACATCCGGCCGTTAGAGCACCCTTCCTCTGGAGCGCGCTTACTCTAGCTTGTTTTTCGGATACTTGTCAACCCAAGGTCTGGGGCAGCCTTTGTTTTCCTTCAGCTTTTGGGGATCAGCCGCTTGGGACAGGCAGCACGGATGTGGGATTCGCTCAGGTCGGGCATGAGGGCCAGGGCCCGTTGAGCATCGATTTGCGCTTCGCACACCGCCTCCAGCACCTGTTCGGCCAGAAGGGAAAGGGGCATATCGGCGGTTTGCTCAGGATCGGTATCCTCTCTAATTTGTCGAACTCCCACCGGCGGGGGAGGCAACACCAGCGGTGCCGCCTGCGGCGGCAAGGTGGTGGAGGTACCCACCTCCAACTGCGCTTCGGCCAGAGCCACACCGCGCCCTGCCACCCCACCGGGAAAAGGACTCTCCCATCCAATGTCAAACAAGGGCCGACACCCGTGATTCAGACAAAGCTTCCCTCAGCGCCCGCACCTGGGCCACCATGGCCACTTCATCCTGGAGGCGACTGACAGCTCTGCCCACCCCCACTCCTGAAGCACCGGCAGCGATGGCCAAGGGCACCGTCACCGCTGAGAGGCCAGAGGCGCAGATGACCGGCAGCGAGACCACCCGGCTAATCTCATAGGCGGCAGCCAGGGTGGGGGCAGCCTTCTCGATTAGGCCCAGGGATCCGCCGTGACGGGGCTCAGCGCTGGTGCCGCCCTCGGTTTGGATGAGATCGGCCCCCAGATCCTCCAGTTTCTCTGCCAATTCCGCCTGCTGATCCAAAGGCAGCGTATGGGGAACGGTAACCGACAGGAGAGTGCGCGGCAGCAGGGAGCGGGTTTGGCGAGTGAGATCTAGAACTTCCGCAGCGGAGAAGATGCGGCCCGAAGGGTAGAAGCTGTCGTAATTGCCGATCTCGGCCATGTCGGCCCCCGCCTGCACGGCAGCAGCCAATTGCTGCGGGTCCACCGCCGACACGCAGATGGGCAGCTCGATCTGGGCTCGCACCTGCTGCACCAATTCGGGACTGGCGGCGATATCCACCCAAGTGGCTCCTCCCTCCTGGGCGGCGCGGGTGACTTTCAGCACCGACTGCAGGTCGAAGTTTTGCAGGCCGCTGATGATCTTGAGGGCACGGCGCCGGGCAAGGGCGTCGAAAAGGGCAGCTTGAGAGGCTGTGGTCATAGGCTTGTCAGCTTGTGGAAACGGGACACAGGAGGAGTGCAAGCAAATCGGCTGTGGAAACCTTTGCTCAGTCTAGAGGGTTTGCTGCCATCCTACAAGGGATCCATCCCAATCCTTTCGGACTATCGCAAGATCTTTCAATAAAATAGGGATCCCTTCTTGTGCTCTTGCCATGTACCGCTCTCCTTTCCCCTTCCTGGGCCTGCCTGAGCCGGATCCGGAGATGGCCCAAGCCATTCTGTTGCCCATCCCCTACGAGGCCACCACCTCCTACGGCAAAGGCACCGCCAAAGGCCCCCAAGCACTCCTGGAGGCTTCGGCGTACGTGGAGATCTACGACGAGGTGAGAGACTGCCAGCCGGCTTTCCACCCCAACTTTGCCGCAGAGATCTCCCGCTACTGGACGGCGCCGCCAGTGGAGTTCGAGGGGCTGGACACTCATGAGCTGGCCATGGCCGCAATCCAGCGCCGCGCCGCCGAGTGGGTGAGGCCGGGGCGGTTTTTGCTCTCCATCGGCGGGGAGCACTCCATCACTGGCCCCTTGGTTGCCGCCCACCTGCCCCACTACCCAGAGCTGCACGTGCTGCAGATCGATGCCCACTGCGACCTGAGAGACAGCTACGAGGGATCCCGCTATTCCCACGCTTCCGCCATGGCCCGTGTGGTGGAGCAAGTGGGCGGTCGCCTCACCCAGGTGGGGATCCGCTCCATCTGCGCCGAAGACCGCCAGGCCATTCGCAAGCACCGCTTGCACACCTTCTTCGCCCACAGCCTGCACCACAAGCCCGCCCAGGAGTGGATCCCCGAGGTGATCGCCACGCTGGGATCCCAGGTGTACCTGACGGTGGATGTGGACGGGCTGGATCCTGCTGTTGTGCCGGCCACCGGCACCCCCGAACCGGGTGGACTGGGCTGGTGGGAGACGGTGGAACTGATCCGGGCACTGGGGCAGCAGCGGCAAATCATCGGCGCCGATGTGGTGGAGCTGGCGGTCACCGGGGAACGGGAAACCGATCGCCGCAGCGCCTTCACCGTCGCCAAGCTGGCCTATCAGATCCTGGCGGCGGCCTTGGGCTAAGCTCCAGAAGAACTGGGCTATGGCCGGGTTCCCCCTGTTTCCACCTGGCCGCTGGAGCACCGGCTCCAATCTCGAAGCATCCAGACAAAATGAGGACTGGACTCTCTCTGCCGAGATCTTCTGCTAGCTTCCCAGGTGGCCCCAGCCATGTCTCCGCCTTCTTCCAGCTCCCTTGAACCGTCGCCGCCCCCCGTCGACGAAGAGCTCATCCACAGCCGCATTCAGGCCATCCGCGCCCAGATCCCAGAGCATGTGGAAATCATGGCGGTGAGCAAGGGTTACAGCGTCAACCACATCCGCGCCGCCTATCGGGCCGGGATCCGCCATTTTGGGGAGAGTCGAGTGCAAGAGGCAGCCGCCAAACAGGCGCAACTGCAGGATCTGACCGATATTGTCTGGCACTTGATCGGGCACCTGCAGACCAACAAAGTCAAACCGGCCCTCAGACAATTTGCCTGGATTGACAGCGTCGATAGCCTGCGCCTGGCCAAGCTGATCAACCAAAAAGCCTGGGAGCTGCACCTCACCCCCAAGCTCTGTCTGCAGGTGAAATTGGCCCCGGATCCCCATAAATTTGGCTGGCTCATCCCCGATCTGTTGCAAAGCCTGCCGCAACTGAATCAACTGCTGCAGGTGCAAATTGTGGGCCTGATGACCATTTTGCCTTTGGGCTTGAGCTCAGAGGCAGCCCTGGAGCTGTTTCGCAAGCTGGCCGAGCTGGCCGATCACATCCAGCGCAGCGGCTACGAGCATCTGCAGTTGCACACCCTCTCCATGGGCATGTCCGACGATTACCCCCTGGCGGTGGCAGCAGGCTCTAACTTGATCCGGCTGGGGCGCGCTTTGTTTGCCGATGCCGAACGGAAATAGATAGATGGAGTCTCTATGAAGCCGTTAAATTGTGATTAAATTTTGTGTAAAGCCGTCCAACTTCGGAGCTGCCCTGCAAGGCACGCTCAGGGCTGGAGTTCGGCCTGGATCGGGCAAAAACAGGGGAATCCTGCCTAAAATTTCCCTCGCAGGGCAAATTTTAGGTAAGTTTGTAATCATTGGCGTCACCTCTGTTAACACGTGTTCAAGCCGGACGAGGAGCAGAGTTGACTCTGGCCAGAGCAATGGCCGGACAAGTGGGATGACATCTTTACTTCTTCTGGGTAAACTCGACTCGTCGAGTCCATGGGTTTTGTTAACCTGCGTTGGCAGCTTCTTGAGCAAACCCTGTCTCGGCCTTTTGAAAAACTTTAACTAAAAATATGAGGCTGGAGATGCCCTTTGGCTGGAGTGGGCTACTCAAGATCCCATCAGGAGCCTGAATCCTGCGCTTGCCGCAAACCATGACCTGTAGTGAGGATGTGGACGATGAACGTCAATGGAATCTGGAGCAGGGTAAGAGATTTTGTGGGCCTAAATGATCCCGTGGACAGCCTGGAGGAGTACCCTGAGATGGAAGGGCAGGAGGATTACCAACTGCTCTACGAGGGACGCCGTTCTCAACCGGCTCCCGAAGAGCAGGAAGCCAGTGCCCTTCCACGCGGACGCCGACAGCGGGGAGTGGAAGCCAGGGAAGGGTCTGTCGGTCGAGAAGAGGCGCGGGGCCATCGGCGCAGTCAACATCGGGATCGCCTAGGGGGGGGCAGTATGGGGAGCAACGTGATTGGATTACCGGGCGTCAACCCACCCACTAGCGAAGTGGTGGTGCTGGAGCCGCGCAGCTTTGACGAGATGGCACAAGTCATCCAGTACCTGCGGGAGCGCAAGACGGTGATCATGAACTTAAGCCTGATGGATCCCGCCGAGGCGCAGCGATCTGTGGATTTTGTTGCCGGCGGCACCTACGCCATCGATGGCCACCAAGAGCGCATTGGCGAAAACATTTTTTTGTTCACCCCCAGCACGGTGACGGTCTCTACTCCAAGCAGCCAAGGGATGCCGCCGCTGCAGCGCCCTCTGCAAAGCCCCACCCCTCTCTGGCCCAGCGGCTATGAACATTTGCAGGCGGTGGGGCAGCACTAGCCGGCATGGAGCGACCGCTGCTGAGTGTAATCGGGGGTGGAGCCATGGGATCCGCCCTGCTGCGGCGTTGGGTGGCCGCGGGAGTTTATCCTGCAGCTCAGGTGGCTTTGCGGGAGCCCGACCCGGACAAGGCCAATACCCTACAGCAGGAGCTGGGCATTCGGCTGTTGGCGGATCTTGCCCAAGCAGGAGAGTCTGAGATTTTATTTTTGGCCGTCAAGCCCCAGGTTTTCCCGCAGGTGGTGGCAGAGATGGGCCAGCCGTCCGCCACGCAGTTGGTGATCTCGATTATGGCCGGGATCCCATTGCAGCAGTTGCAGCAGGCTTTTCCCCAGCAAAAGGTGGTGCGCACCATGCCCAACACGCCGGCGCTGGTGGGGGCGGGCATAACGGCCATCAGCTACGGGCCGGGGGTGACGCCCGCCCAGGTAGAGCAGGTGGAGAAGCTATTTCGCGCCGTGGGCCAGGTGGTGACGGTGCCGGAGAGCCAGATGGACGCGGTGACGGCCCTTTCGGGGTCGGGGCCAGGGTATTTGGCGGTGATCCTGGAGGCGCTGATCGACGGCGGGGTAGGGGTGGGGTTGCCGCGCTCCATCGCCACTCAGTTGGCGGTGCAGACCTTGGCGGGCACTGCCGCCCTTATGCAGCAAGAGAACCTTCACCCCGCCCTCCTCAAGGATCAGGTTACCAGCCCAGGGGGAACGACCATTGCCGGGATCCAAGCCCTAGAACAGGCGGGGGTGCGGGGGGCCTTGATGCGGGCGGTGCAGGCAGCCTACGAGCGCTCCCGTCAGCTACAGGGATCCTAGCGCCTGCCACAGCGGGCGGGCGATCCAGTTCCATCCCACCTTGAGCTGGTGCTCCAGGGTAGGGAGGCGCACCAGGTAGGCAGCTCGTCGGGCCAAATAGCCCAAGGGGCCGCTTAGGGTGAGGCCAGCGAGGGTGGAGACTACCGCCGCATCCACTCCCAAGCTCAGCATCTCCCCCAGAGAGAAGTAACGGAACGGCAGCAGGGGCCGCTCCTGCGTGAGCAGAGCCCACAGGTTCCAAGCACAATAGCCGGCCTGCTGAAAAGCCGCTTGGGCAGTGGCGGGCACCGGCTGGCCACTGGCATCCAGCACCGCCGCCGCATCTCCCAACGCGAAGATCTCTGGGAAGGTGGGAGTTTGCAGGGTGGGCAAAACCTGCAGCCGTCCCCGCTCAGTTTTGGGCAGATCCAAGTTGGCAATCACCGCTGCCGGTCGGGTTCCGACGGTCCACAGCACGCCATCCACAAGATCCCTGGCCATCTCTTGGGCCGCCAGCCGCTGCAGTTGCAGGCGGAAGGGAGGGGCGCCGTTCTCGCCCAGGGCCTCGATGCCCAAGACCTTGGTTTGCAACTCCACCTGCACCCGCCGTTGGGCCAGCGCCGCCTGGGCCGCCTCCCGGCTGGAGGGGGCAAACCCCGACAAAATCTGGGATCCCAGCTCAATAAGACGGATCCGGCCGCGCGATCCCAGCCGGTCAGCCAATTTGCAGGCTAGCTCTACGCCGCTGGCCCCCGCCCCCACAATAGCCAGGTGGATCGCCTGAGCCGGATCCCGGGCTTCTAGAGTTTGCAGGTGGGCCCGCAGCCGCTGGGCATCGGCCAGGGTGCGGAAGGGAAAGGCCAACTCTGTTGCTCCTGGCACGCCCTGCAGGGGAGTTTCCCCTCCCAGGGCCAGCACCAAGGCGTCGTACTCCAAGGTCTGCCCTTCTGCTAAAAAGACGCGGTGGTCTTGGAGGTCAACCGACTGCACCGCGCCGCGGCGAAACTCTACCCCCTCCGGCAGCAGATCCTGAAAACGGGGGGCCACCTCCCACTCTTCCATCTCACCAGTGAGCAGCTCGTAGAGCAAAGGAGCAAAGACAAAGCGCTCCTGACGATCCACCAGGGTAATTTGGGGCGGCTCCGGCCAAGGTCGGCAGATAAGCTCCAGGGCTGTGTACAGCCCGCCAAAGCCGCCCCCAAGGATGCAAATACGACGCATGTTCAGAAAGCTGAAGGTAACATTAGCTTAACAAGCTGCCCATCTCCTCCTAGAGCTTGCTGGCCAGGGGAGCAGCCTCCTTGGCGCGAAGGGGCAGAAGGCCATCCAAAACGTTAAGGATCCCCCAGACAAGACTAACGCTGGCCACCCAAAACAACCACAGCCCGCCTGCCCACGCTGGCGGCAGATCCAGAGCCACTCCCCCAATTAGCGGCCCAAGGGCAAAGCCTGCTGCCCAACAGAGGGAGTTGACCGACAGATACACCCCCCGCAGATGATCCGGGGCCAAATCTGCCACCAGCGCCGAAGCGGAGGGATTGTAGCTCACCAAGGCCAACGAGAGCACTGCCAAGGCCAAGGCCGCCATCCCTATAGCCGGCATCGCTCCCAACTGGGCCGCCAGGCCGCTGAGCCAAACCAAACCAAATCCCAGCCCCCACATCAGTGCGGATCCCCGGAGGGCGCGGACACGCGTCCAGCGATTGAGCCAACGAGCTGCCGGCATCTGCAGCAGGGCAACGAGGGCGCCGTGCAGAGCAAACAACGTGCCAATCTGTACCTCAGACATCCCAGCCCCCTTGCGCAAGTAAAGGGGCAAGCTGCTGCTGAGTTGGGCAATGTAGGTGGTGAAGAAAATGTTGGCCGCGGCAAACACCAATAGGGGGCGATCCCTCAGGGCGGCTTTCCAGCCTGCGAACTCTGCCGCCGACGGAGCTACCCGAGTTTCCCGAATGCAAAGCCAGAGCAGGGCTAAAAAAATCAAGTACGTGAGGCCGTCGATAATAAACAAGAGGCGGTAGTTCTTCGTCAGAGCCACCAGGGCGCTGGCCATGGCCACGCCGAGGCTCAGGCCCAAGTTATCCCCCAGGCGGTTTAGGGCATAGGCTTCGTTGCGCTGCTCGCGCGGGGTTAGATCCGCTACTATTGCTTCCGCCGGCGGCCAATAGAGGCCCTGCCCAAACCCCGCCACCAGGTTGGCCAAGGCAAAGCTCCAGAAGCCACGGGAAAGGGCAAAGCCGAAGGATCCCAGCGCGGAAATGGCCAGCGAGAGGATCAAGGTGGAGCGGCGGCCCCAAGCTCCGTCTGCCATCGAACCTCCGAGGATGCGGCCAAATACGCCAGTAAAGGCCATCAAGCCCAGGCCCAAACCCACCTGGGTAGCTGTCAGCCCCACCTGATTGACGAAAAAGAGGCTGGCGTAGAACAGGGTAAAGCCGGTTCCGGTTTGGGAGAGCAGCCGACCGATAAAGATTAGCCAAACCTGAAAACTTAGCTTTGGCCACCAGGACGGGATCCGCATAGGGGATGCAACGGGAGATAGGTTAGCTAGCTTACGGGATCCCGGTCGCTGACGCCAGATCCACTTCAGCGGGCGGAAAACTGAGGGGGAGCCAGCGGCTCACCCTCCAAAGATCCGGCGGAAACTGCAATTAACTCCCCAAGTTGAGGTATTCGCTCAACAGCCGCGCCAGCCGGTACACTCGGTATCGAGCTGGGCCTAGCTATTTTCCATTGCCTTCATCACCCTTGCACACACCTTTTCCTACGCTTTCCTGCAGCCCTTCCTTGAGCCAACCCCGGCTGTTTCCTTGAGCTAGGAAGCGCAAAGGCAAAGGGGCCAGCCAGCAGGGCTGCTAGCCCCGATTATAGACAAAATTTGACAAAGCTTAAACAAGTATTAAGGAGAAAGTGCCCCTGTCCCGCGCCCCCAGGGATCCCTGGGGCCGCCAGGTTCAGATGGCTGCTAGCTGACGGTCACCGGCGACTCGGCTGCCGCAGCGCGCTCTTCCTCTTCTTCCGGTGGAACAGCCACAAACTCGATGTGGTTGAGCAGCGTCGTCACGAAGGCAAAGAGCAGAAAAGGCAGGGAGATGACCAAGATCAGCGCGATGGTGAGAAAGGCGTAGAGGGGGCTATTCATCAAAGAGAGGGCGGCACCCAGGCCGGCAAAAATCACGATTAGCCAAACGATGATCTGGCCGTAGATATCCCCAAAGGAGAGGGTGCAGGTAAAGCGGTAGCGGGTGTGGGTGTTCATGGCAATTTCTCGGGATAGCCTGGTTGACTCGATCCTGACTAGGAACCAAACCTTAGCCTCATGGGTGGATGAGTACTTGAGATTTTAGACGAGAGAAGGGGAGATGCCTCTCTTTCCTAAGAAATGCCTCAGGAGTCGGTTGAGCAAGCCGGATCCCCCGCCTCTGAGAATGCTATCGTCGAGGTCACAGACTCTTTCGGGTAGGCAGCAGCCATGTGCATTTGTATTCACTGCTACTATGTGGATCGTTGCACCACCTATCACGCTGTGGAAGCGCAGCACCAGCAGCCCCACCTCACCCTGACGCCAGATTTTGAGCCGCAAGGACCCCAGATCAACGTCAACATCCGCAACGGCGGCACCGAGATGGAGTGGGATGTGGTGGCCTGCCAGAGCTTTCGCGAGGAGCGGAACAAGTGGGCTCGGCTTCGCCCCCAGGAGGTCGTTCCCACTTAAAATCCTAGGAGTGGCCTAGATCGCCGAAAAAGGGTTCTCCGCGCCTGCGGGGCTTGAGCCTTGGGTCTGCCCTTAGCAGGGGGAGGTTGTTCTGTCCGTTTCAAGAGATGGAAAGACGATGATGCTGACCGCAAGCCCGACAGCGCCGCCAACAGATGCCCGTCAACGAGTAAGCCAGTTTATGCGGCACCTCCAGGACGAGATCTGTGCTCGTCTGGAAGCTCTGGACGGCAAAGCCAAGTTTCGGGAAGACAGTTGGGAACGCCCTGGAGGGGGGGGCGGTCGCTCGCGGGTCATCCAGCAGGGAGGGGTGTTCGAGCAAGGAGGGGTCAATTTTTCCGAGGTGTTTGGATCCCAGCTGCCCCCTTCGATTTGCAAACAGCGCCCAGAGGCAGCAGGGCATCCTTTCTACGCCACCGGCACCTCGATGGTGTTGCACCCCCGCAACCCCTACGTGCCGACGGTTCACCTCAACTACCGCTATTTCGAGGCGGGGCCGGTTTGGTGGTTTGGCGGCGGCATGGATCTCACCCCCTACTACTTGTTTGAGGAGGATGCGGCTCATTTTCACCGCACCGCCAAAGCGGCCTGCGACCGTCTGGATCCGGTCTACTACCCAACTTTCAAGATCTGGTGCGACCGCTACTTCTTCTTGCCCCATCGGGGCGAGGCCCGCGGCGTTGGCGGCATTTTCTTTGACTATCAAGACGACCGGCCCGGGCTGCTCTACCGCCCTGAGGGTGAGGCAGAGGCGGATCCCGAACAGCTTGTGGCTGAGCCGCTGCCACTCCAGGCGCGGGTGGGATCCCGCAGTTGGGAGCATCTCTTTGAGCTGGTGCAAGCCTGTGCCGAGGCGTTCTTGCCTGCCTATGTGCCGATTGTGGAGCGGCGGCAGGGGATGGAATGGGGGGAACGGGAGCGACAGTTCCAACTCTACCGGCGCGGGCGCTATGTGGAGTTTAACCTCGTCTACGACCGGGGCACGGTCTTTGGTCTTCAGACCCAAGGTCGTGCCGAGTCGATCCTGATGTCGTTGCCGCCATTGGTGCGCTGGGAATACGGCTACGAGCCGCCGCCCGATAGCTGGGAAGCCCAGCTCTACGAAGTGCTGCGCCAGCCTCGGGATTGGGCCTAGGCGGTACTGGTCTCAATTTTTGAGGATCGCGTTGTCTTCCCCTCTGCCCCTTGTCTACCGCTTTCAACCGCCCCGCCAGGCCGGGCCGGGATCTGCTCCTGTGTTGGTGATGCTGCACGGGATCGGCAGCCATGAGGGGGATCTCCTCCAGTTGGCCCCTTACTTGGATCCCCGCCTAGCGGTGATTAGCCTAAGGGCGCCGCTTCCCTGGGGGGCGGGTGGCTTTGCCTGGTTTGAAATGGCCTGGACGCCGGAAGGGCTGGTGGGGGATCCCGAGCAAGCCCGCCGCAGCCGGGAGCTTTTAAGCTGCTTTCTGGATCAGGCTTTGTCCCAGGGAATGGCCGACATTTCCTTGGATCCGGCCCAGGTCTATTTGCTGGGGTTTAGCCAAGGGGCAATCATGAGCTTATATCTGGCTCTAACCCAGCCTGAGAAGCTAGCCGGCGTGGTGGCAATAAGCGGTCGTCTTTCGCCAGAGATCCTGGCCGAGGCGGTAGAGCCAGCCCGGATGCAGCATCTGAAGATCCTGGTGGTTCACGGCACTGCCGATACCGTTTTACCGGTGGCCTTTGGCCGCCAGATCCGCGACTACTTTGCCTTGCTGCCCCTGAGCTTTACTTATCGCGAGTACGCAATGGGCCACGAGGTTTCCCCAGAAAGTTTGCGGGATATCCAAGGGTGGTTGCAAAGTCAGCTGGACAAAAACGGTGGCCCTCCTTGGAGTTGAACCCTAGGCAAGGTCTGGGAGCTGTTGCCTCCTGGCGCCCGAAGGCAAATACAATAGCGGCAAAGTTCTTGCCCCCTCTCCCTAAGGGTCTCAGTGAACGGCGGCCAGCCTCCCTACGACATCCTCATCCTCTCCAACGGCCCCGGCGAGCTGCTCACCTGGGTGCGGCCAGTTGTCCTAGAGTTGCGTCAGCAACTGCCCCAGGCGCGTCTTTCCCTGGTGCTCTCTCCTTGTCCGCACGCTTCTGGGCAAGAGGTGAAGATAGCAGAGGAATTTATCCAGGTCGATCGGGTTCAGGATCCCGATTTTTTTCTAGCTTTTTTGCTCACTGGCCAAACCGAAGAAGCTTGGGACTGGGCCAAACGGGGGGTGGTGCTGTTTCTGGGGGGGGATCAGTTTTTTGCTGTCTGGATTGCCCGTCGTCTCGGCTACCGCGTGGTGGTGTATGCCGAGCATCGGCCCCGCTGGCGACCCTGGGTAGACGTTTTTGCGGTGCGGACGGAGGAGATCAAACGTCGCTACGACGGGGGACGCCTCCTGGGCCACCGCTGGGCTGCCAAGATGCACGTGGTCGGGGATCTGATGGCCGATGGCGTGGCCAGTGCTGTCTACTTGCCGGGGATACCTCTTCCCGGCTGGCTCAGCAGCCGCTCCCTTCCCCCGCCGACTCCTAGCGCTGCTCCCAAATCGACGGCAGGCTTTTCCACCCTCCTCGAGCCCCTCCCCGATCCCATCGAGGAGCTGGGATCGCTGCGAACGGCACCGGAAAAGGTGGAACCCACCTCTGCCGACGAAGCCTTGCTGCCGCGCGGCTGGCAACGTCTTGGCGATAGCATCCGCACCCACTACCAGGTGGGGCTGCTCCCCGGCTCCAAGCCGGCCAAGCTCTCCTTGGGGGTGCCGCTGGTGCTGGCGGTGGCCGATGAATTGCGCCAGCTGTTGGCCAACGTCCGCTTTGTGATCCCGGTGGCTCCTGGACAGACCCCACAATCCCTGGCGGCCTATGCCCATCCCCGGCTTAACCCCGATATGGCCATCATCTACGGCACCTCCGCCACCCTGGAGCAAACCAATCTTGGATCCCACTTCGTCACCCCCTTTGGCACCACGGTACAGCTGTGGACCCGTTTCCCTGCCTATTCGGTGCTGGCCAACTGCGACCTCTGCCTAACCACAGTTGGGGCCAACACCGCTGAGCTGGCCTACCTGGGGGTGCCCATGGTGGTGGCAATCCCCACCAACAAGCTAGAAGCTATGCGCGCCTGGGACGGGATCCCTGGCCTGTTGGCCCGCTTGCCTGGCCTGGGCACCTGGCTAGCCCGCCTCATCAACAGAATTGCCCTGCAGTGGTTGGGCCACCTGGCTTGGCCAAACATCTGGGCCGGACACGAGGTGGTGCCGGAGCTGCGAAGCCATTTGCGCCCAGCCCAGGTGGCCGAACAGATGCGAGCCCTGTTGGTTAATCCCGAGCGGCGTCAGCAGATGCAGAGGGAACTGCAACAGCTGGGGGGCAGACCAGGTGCGGCCCAGGCAATTGTGCAGATGGTGGTCCAGCAGTTGAGCAAAAGCTAAAGGAGACGGCCAAGGCGCTCCCGCAACTCGGCGGCAGCCTGCTCCAGGTGGTCGGGGGTATAGCCGGTGGTCTCCACCCGAACCGCAAGATGGGTGTCCTGGCTCTCGTGGAGATGAACCCACAAAATGTGGCGACCATCTTCGGTTCTGCGGTTGGCGGCTTTGACGCCGTTTTTGGGGGCAGCGTAGGCGTTTGAGTCGTAGCGAACCAGATCTACCCAGGGAAGGTCGCGCAGGAGCTTTTCCACCTTGACCCAACTGCGAGGACGGTGATGGCTGCTGTCGCTCCGCAATTGGATGACCTGGGAGCGATCTCGACCGGAATCGGGGAGAGCCGCCCGCGGGATCCGCGGCTGGACTTGCGGCTGTAAGTAAGGTAAATACACCAGAGATTTATATTGCTCGTGGATGTAGCAGACCGGGATCCCCAATTGACTGCCCACCACGGCCATGATCATGGCCTGGGCTTTGAAGCCCCCGGTGGCGGCGAAGGTGACGATCCCTTTGGCGCTTTCCGCCAACTGGCGCAACAGCTCGGCCATCCGCTCCAGGGAGGATCCCTCTAGCTCGTAGTTAACGCCGGGGAGGGGCACCAGCGAAACCTGTTGTTGGCCCAGCGCTTCTTCAAAAAAGAGCTGCAAAATCTGGGCACACTCCAGTCCTTCAGAGGTTTCGGAGTAAAGCAAAATCAAGGCATCCTGGGGAGTGGGATCCAGCCGGTAGTAGGTATTGGTTTCGGCGCTGATTAGTTCCAAATCTGTCTTTTTCATCCAGGCCAAGGCCCGTTCCGGATCCCCGATGGTTTTTTGGCCGACCCAAGGGCGTTGTGGTTGCAGGTTTTTGTCCGGGTTGGTGAGCAAAGAGGTGCCCACCGTCATGATGATGGTCTGCATGAGTTATCCCCTAACTTTCTCGCAGTTTTTAAGGGCTCCATCCCCTCTCGCAATCAGAGCAGCCTTACTCTGCGAACTCTGCCATCTTCCCTTAAGTCGAGTACCTCTACCTCCACTTCTTGCCCCACCGTCAGGGATCCGGCCCGTTTCGGCTCTTTTTGGGTGAGCTTGATATTCGTATTCACGATTTGGAAGGTAACTTCGTTGCCCTTGATATTCGTGATGCTGGCCTTGAGGTGTTGCCCAATTTTGAAGCGGGCCTTGGTAGAAGCTGCTGCATTTTCAACTTGGGGCTGAGCCTGCTTTTGTTCAGGTTGCTCTTTGGGCCGCAGTGCCTCTGGCTGGGGCTTGGCCTCGCCGCCGCGGGAATGGGTCGGACGACCGCCATTGGGATCGGGAGGGGACGGGATCTCGCCGATCGGCACTCCCCCATCTTTGTAGTAGCGGGCCAGGCGGGCGGCCCAGCCCAGGATCTGCAGCATCTCAGCCGGCCTATCCTGCAGAGATTGCAAGTACTTTTTACAGGTTTGGTCGATGAGCCGGTAGTAGCGTGGGGTTTCGTTGCTGCGGTGGAGGCCAGTTTCTCGCACCAGCTCGCCGGTGAATCGGAAGAAACGGGATCCCGCGTCGGGGAGATGGACCACCGAGCGGAGGTAGGCGAAGCACTTGCTCAATTCGTTGACATCCACCTCTTCCTTCGCCAAAGTCATGGCGATGCCGTGGGCGAGATCCCAAGATTGGGGGCTGAGATCGACGGGGTCTGACAGCATCGGAGCACCCTCAGTAGGCGGTGGTGGGCGGTTCGCGCAGATGGGTGGGGCTCAGGATGGCGGCCAACTGCCGAAGCTGATCGGGCAGGATGTAGCCCTGGGCAGCTTGGATCTGCTTTTGCACAAAGGCTTTGAGGGCTTCTCCTTCTAGGGTATCGGCTTGTGGGGGATCGTAGCGGCTATAGCGCTCTTTCAGGTTGCGGGGCTGCTCGATCTTGTCCAGGGTGACCTGCAGGGATCCCAGTCCTACAGGCTTGCCGCCCCCCACCTTCAGCAGCAGCGGATGCGCGGGATCCTGACCCAAAACCGTGAACAAGGTGCCCAGCTCGGCAGGGGTGAGGTTTTTGAAGTGGATCTGGGTTTTGAAAACCGTATTTTGCGCCGCCTGCTGGGTGGGTGTCCCCTTTTGATGGCCCTGCAAAGCCCTGCGGTGCGTGTAATAAAACTTGCGCCCAACCGCCTTGCCGTTTTCAAAGTAGGCTCTGCGCTGGTCGGGTCGGGGACGGTACAGCGGGGGCAGGGATCCGCCACCCGATCCGGTGCCGGTGGCAATGGCATCCCTGAACTCCACCAATCCCTGCCAGTTGAGAGCACCAAAAACGCGGCTGGCCGGACAAAGCTGCTCTTTGTTGCGGCAGGGGTGCCGCTCTGGGGGGATCCGATTTCGGTACTGGCTCATCATCACCGCCAGGGTGCTGTTGGTGATCGCCTCGTACATGGCCCGGATGGCCCCCTTGAGGGAGCTGCCCTGGATCTTGAGCCGCCCGTCGGGGGTGGTGGTCATGGTTTTGAGCACCGGGATCCCGTTGACGCCGACGTCGCTGCCCAAGGCCAGGTGGCCGGTGGAAATGTGGAGGGCGGTCTGCACCGTCAGGGTGAGAAAGAGGGTGCCGTGCAACTTGTCGGGATGGAACTTGGCGTGGCCGGCGGGATGCTCCAGCTTGGGAGGCTGTTGGGGAAAGGGGATCAGCTCGTAGGGTTTGCGAGCGACGGCTGGCTCACCTCTGCCCCGAGCTGGGTTGCCGGCGGGCAAGGGTCGGGGGCCTTGGGGAGTCATCTTGACCTCGGGATGAGAGCAACAAAGTGAACGCGGGCGGTGCGTCCATCGCGAAAGTAGCGCTGGCCCAGCTTGAGATGCCTCGGATAGCTAAGACCTTGGGGAAAGCGGGTTTCCAGGCTTTGGGATCCGTACAGGTCGGCCTCGCGATCCTCCCACTGCCACTCCCCGGCCAGCGGCACAAAGAAGTCGGGAGGAGGTTGGATCCCCAGATACAGCAGATCCCAGCCGCGGGGGGTGCTTTTCCAGCGCAACTCCCGTTGTTGGCAGAAAACCTGCCCCTCTTGACAGACCAGATCTGGTGGGATCCCCGCCTGAATGCCGCTGACGCGGTGGGGCCAGCGCAAAAAGGTGTAGGTTTCCTCGGCAGGGGCAAAACAGGCCGAGAGAACTTGGAACAACAAGGACGCCGTCCCGCTGTCGCCGGCGGCCAGATCCGGAACCTTGTGGGAGGCTACGTAGGCTGGTTTCATACCGCTTTGGTCTCCGTTTGCAAGAGCTGGGCCCAACTTTTAACGGCGGCGGCCAGCAGGTGCTCCACCTTGGCCTCAGACCTTTGCTCCCAGGTCAGCCGCGCCCCAAAGCCCAAGGGCATCGGCTCCGCCCCCACCGGCACTAACTGGCGATCGGGTTTGGCAAAGCCGTATTTGCCCGCCTCTTCTGGACTGAGAAACTCGCTCGCCCCCAGCAGGGATCCCCTTGGCCAGGCAAGCTGGGATCCCAGCAGCCGTAGCTCCTGGCTCCCCTCCTCCACCAGGCAGCCCGGGTAGTCCACCGTCGCCCACTCGTACTCCACCCGAACGCGGCCCATGCCGCGGGATTTGGCAAAGCCAATACCAAACCATCCTTCGTCCAGATCCCGCAGCACCAGCCCCAGCAGGCCCAGTTGGGCCAGGGTAAAGTTTTTCAGGTGGATCTTGGTTTGAAAGGATCCCTCTACGCACACTTGATAGCTGAACGGCCCCAGCCCCACCGCCACTGAGCCGAAGACGCGGTCGATGGCCACCCCATTACGTTCCTCCAGGCGCAGAGGGGTTCCCGGCTTGGGATAGGCATCTTCGATGCGCAGCCGGCTGGCGATGGCTGTGTTGCCGAACATCTGATCCGTAAAGGAAGAAAGGGCGTAAACCTGGTGGGGCTCTGCAATTTTTTCCAGCCACTGGTTGGCCTTTTGGTCGAGGGGATCGCTGGCCCAGAGTTGCAACTTGTTCCCCTCAGGCCGTCTGTCGCCGCCCACCGTTCGGACGATGCGCTCCGCGTGGGCGCGAATGGCCCCTTTGAGGGAGCTGCCGGGAAAATAGACTGTCCGCCCGCCGCCGCGATAGGTTTCCACAAACTCCATGTCGGGCTTTGTCGGATCTGCCCCTTGTTTGCCAGCTTTGATGAGCACAGGGCCATCTGGCTTGAGGGTGAGGCAGAGGGTGCAGTGGTTAACGTAGCGCTTGTGCATGGCCTGGGATCCTTCACTGAAGAGGAACAAGAGGGTTTTCGCCCAACCCTTGCGCTAGCTGCGGGGGCCGACGGGAGCGACAGCGGTTAGTTTGGCAACCAGGGCTTCCACCCAGTCTTGGCGCAAGGCGGCAGCCTCTTCCGGGCTAAGGGGTTGCCGGGATCCGGCCACCAGCTCTTGCAGATAGGTCAGCAGCCGCCGCGGATCCCCTTCTGAGTCAAACCAATAGACCGCCCCGATCTCCAGGCGGACGACCCCCAAGCCGCGGGAGCGCCCCCCTCCCAAGGGGATCTGCTCCGTTTCCAATTGGTGCAAGCCGATGGCCAGCAGGCCCAGCTCCCATGCTTCGGCATTTTCGACAACGGCGTGGAACTGAAAGGGGGTGTTGGCCGGCACCACTTGAAAGTCGTAGAGCTTGCCCTCTGCCGCCGTCTCCGTATCCCGATCGATGGCCACACCATCCCGCTCTTGGTATTGGCCAAACCAGGCTTCCCGCACCACGGGCAAATCGCGAATCTGCACCTTGCCCGCCAGCCAAGGGGATCCAAACACCTGCGAGACCCAGTCGGTGGCCTCGATCAGCTTTTGCGTCAGGGTTGCGTCGTCGTCTTTGTAGGTGTTCTTAATTTGGTTGACCACCCGGACTTGCTCGCTGCCGGTCAACTCGCTGGGATCCCTGGCCAGCGCCGGATCGATGCCGCGCAAAAAACTCTCCAGGCGGGAGCGCAGCGCCCCCTTGAGGCTGGAACCAGGGATGAGCGGGCGGCCCAGCGCGTCCTTGAGAACCGGCAAATCGGAGCCGATGGGCTCGGTGGAGCGGCCCACCCCGATGTGCAGAGCGGTCACGGTGGTGAGCGTGCCGGTGATTTCCAAGCGGTTTTTGAAAACGTCGAACATCGTTCCCTCAAATCAGGTTAAGGTTGAAGTTAACGCTCCACAGATATCCTCCATCCACTACGGCTTCGGCAAACAGGATGGGGATGATTTTCAACTGGCTGAGCCGGAAGGTCGAGACGACACCCTCAAGGGCACAACTGGTCATGCTTTAAGATCCTCCCCCTTCTCGCTTGTACTTGAGATAGCGCGCCCCATAGCCCAGGTAACGCCGGATCAAGTCAATTTTGATCTCGTTGACTTTGGGGGATCTTTCTTCAACGCCGGCCTTTTGGGCAATGGCGAGGGCCTTTTGATGGATCCAGTTGTCGATGTCTTGGATGATGGCTTCTGCCAAGGAGTTCTTGCCCCGACCCCACTTTTCATCTCGCCCCATCTGGTAGCGCAAGAAGTTCTTGATTACCTCTGAGCTTTCGGTGGAAGCTGCCACATGCAACAAGTTGCGGTACTGGGCCTCTTCCAATTTGCTCAGACCTTTAAAGTTATCCAAGGCGGTTTGGATTCTGGCAACCAGCTCATCTTCGGCCAGCCGAATGTGCCGCTGGATCTCAAGTTCCTGTTTTTGCTCCAGTTTGCTCTCGCTGGTGGCGAAGGTCATAGCGGGTTCTCCCAGAAATGATGATGGAACAGACTACAGACCTCAATTTGGCCAAATCCCTCCGCGGTTCGCTCGCCGATGCCCCAGTATTCCATCTCCGCCAAAATCGGGATCCAGCGCTCCATTTGCGTGGTGCTCAGCAGGAAGACGCTGCCCTGGGTTGTAACCAGCTCTACATCTTTAAAAAGCCCCCAGGCGGCGTTCCAGCCGGAAACATAGGCGTAGCTGCTACAGGCCAGCTCCAAGACCAGGGATCCGTCCTCGCAGTTGGCCTCCTCCTGGAGCATCGGCGGCGTGAGCACCGTGGTGCGTTGCCAGCGCTCCTTGAGGATGGCCCCCGACTGCAGCCCGATGGAGAAGTACTGCCGCTCCGGCGGCAAGGGCTGCCAGGGATCCCCAAACACCTGCCATTGTTGCCAGCGCTGCCGCAGCTTTTGGTTAAAGGCTGCCACCCGCTCAGCCAGGGAGGGCTTCGGGGCCCTCAGGTGTCGAGCGGCAAGGCTGACCCGGCCCAGCCCCCGCGACACCCCCCCTCCCAAGGACAAGCGGCGGGCGTGGGTGTTGAGGTAGCCGGCGAGGGCTGCCGCCAGCTCGCGATCCTGCAGATAGATGTGGCCGCTGAAGAGGGAAGGCTGCAAGCTCCCATCTCGCCCGGCCCGGCCCTCGTTGATCACCTCCAGGCTGTAGAGGATCTGGTCGGCGGCGGTGGCGCGGCGGCGGTTGATCCCCACCCGCGTGAGCAGGCGCTTGGACACGGCCACCCTTCGGTAGCGGGATCCCTCCTCCTGGCTGTAAAAGCCGCCGAAGGGCTCCACCCTGCCCCCGGAGCCATCCGGCTCTGCCGGATCAAAGGGGATCCCCAGCCGCTGCGAGCAGAAGCGATCCAGCAGTGTGTCGAACACCCCCGTTTTGCCCGCCTCTGAGCGGAAGCCGGGGTTGTTTTTGGAGCTGAAGGCCGTGGCCGGCAAGACCTTACTGCCGGATCCCGGATAGGCGTGGGTAAACACCGCCGCACGGGCCTCCGTGAACAGGGCGGCCAGATCTCCTGTCAGGGCCTCGCCGGGGCGGTGCCGGCTTTGGCGGAGCAGGAGGTCGGCCAAGGCCCCCCGGATCACGCTGCCGGGAATGAAGTCCTGGGCCTCGCTGATGGAGCCGCCCGGCTTTTGCCGACCGATGGCCAGGGGAGACTCGGCAGTGAGCGTGAGTTCAATGGCCTCCATCAGCTCCCTCCTCCGGCCAAAAAGGCCCAATCTGCGTCATTCGGCTGCAGGGCAGCTAGAGACTGGGGATCCCATTGCAACCAACCCAAGCCTGCAGATTTGCTGCCTCCCAGCGCCCCAATGTGGTGCAGGGCCACCCGCAGCAGGGCCTTGCCCCAGGGAGGGCAGTCGGGCAAAAGCTGCAGGGATCCGGAAAAAGTCAGCTCAGCCGCGGGAGAGGTCTCGATGAGGTAGAGCCGCTGATCCTCGGCGGTGCGGCGGCGGCGGTTGAGGGTGACTCCTGGGCGGAGGGTCGCTTCCAGCGCTGCCGGCGGCACCTCACAGACGAGATCCGCCACCCACAGGCGGGAAGGCAGGGCCGGATTGCCGAAGATCTGGCAGACCAGGCAATGGGATCCGGCGTAGCCCTCGACCTGGTATTCGGGGCGGTCGAAGTGGCCGTCGATCCCCTCCCGCTTGGGACACATGCGCTCCGGGTCGGGGGAGCGGCAAATGGCCCAGCCGAGGCCGCGGGCCAGCTTTTCGCACTCGTGGCGCAGCCTTCCCTTCAACTGGGAGCCGGGGATGAGCAGCCTGCCGTAGGCATCCTTGAGCAGGGGCTTGTCCGCCAGGGAGCCGCTGGAGCCGCCGGATCCCACCGCCAGAGCCGAGGCGAGGGTGGCCTTCAAAGGGATAGAGGTGCTCGTTTGGGGCAGCTCTGCCAGCCGAACCATCACTTCACCTCCACAGGAACGGGCCGGCCCTCGGCCTGGGGCTGTTTTTGGACAAAAGCGTACAGATCCACCAGATCCCGCCAGATGGTCTCGTAGGTGGGTTCCCCCTCCGCCGCCACGTACATCCAGGGGGGAAGGTGGCCGTCGTTGGTTTTGGCCTTGCACCAGGTGCGTTCAAAGGCCTCGATCAGCGGCTGCCCTTTTTGGCCCAGCCGGGTGCGGAAGTAGAGGTAGTTGAGGGTGGCGGTGCGCTTGCCTTTTTCCAAAAAGCCGCGGATTTGGTAGAGCTGGGAGCGGGGAAAATCCGCCGCCTGCAAAGCTTGCACCGTTCTCAGCAGCCCACGGATCTCCGGGACGGTGTAGGGGCCGGCGTAGAGCTTGAGGAGGTGGCCGTTCTGGCGATTCTCCAGGGCCTGCTGGCGAAAATCCTGGATGCTGGAGGCGATCAAAGTCACCGATTTCAAAGAGAGAAAGTCGATGGTGGCCACCGAAAAGTCTTGATCGCGGGGCTTCAGCTTTTTGGCGCGGCTTTTGGCAGATTTCAACAGTTGTTCGGTCAGCCTTTCGGCATAGTAGATGGGGGTGTCTTCCGAGGCAAACAGCACGCCTGCCGAGGTGGAGAGCCGACAGAGCTGGTCTGGGCTGTCGGCCGGGTAGCGGTGCGGCACCTGGCCGAGGGAGCGGGCGGCGTAGGTGGCCGATTTGGCCAGCAGGATCTGCTCGAACTGCTCACAAAAGGTGGCGGCAATGTCCAGGGCCTTGTGGGCTGGCACCACCATCAGCACATCGTCCCCGCCGATGGTCAGGATCTCGAAGGGGTGGATCCACTCGCCGTTGCGGTCTCTGCCGCTTTCCGGATCCGGCGGCAGGCCCCGCAGCCGGTGCGCCTGCAGGTGCTGGGCGAGGGCGTGGTAAACGGCTTTTTCCGTTGCCTCGGAAACATCCCGGCTAAATTGTCGGTAGGCTTCTGGGGTTTGGATCTGCTGCACATAGCCCCCCATGTCGTTGCCATCGGCGTAAAGGTAAGCCACAAAGCCCTGGCTGCCCAGGCTGGCGTTGGCCACTTCCCGCAGCGATTGCGCCTCGCCGATCCCCTGGCCGGATCCCGCGCAGGGCTGCAAATAGCGCTCCCGGTAGGGCTCGCCGGCGGGAGAGTCGAGGAAGCGGGCAAATCGCGTTACCCAGCTTTCCACAAAGCCGGGATCCCAGGCGGGGAATTTGCGGAACCACCCCTGCTGGCCTGTCTCCAGGCGCTTGACCTGGCGGCCCACCAGCGCTTTGCGGGCTGTGGCCTCCGATAGCCAGGGCTGACCTGGCAGGTCGGCTTTGGCCAGGGCCGGGCGGCGGTCGGTGCTGTCGCGGCGCAGGTAGGGGTGGGTTTCAAAACAGGCGGGATGGGCGCGGCTGGGACGACCGGGATCCGGATTGCCGTTGCGGCGGTGCTGGAAGCGGGCAGCCAGGTGGCCCACCAGCTCGTTGAAACTTTTGCGGGCCTGGAAGCTGGCTTCGCTGCAATCTCCAAAGTAGGCCCTCACCAGAGGGTGGGCCTGGTGTTGGGCCAGCCAGTCCAGCCAGGGGGTGCGCTCGATGGGATCCCGCAGCAGGCCGTAGCGCAGCTCCAGCAGCCGAAAGGCGGATCCCACGGCACAGGCGTTGGCGGTGAGGGTTTCTTCGGTGTAGCGGCGCTCGATGGCCTCGCAGAGGTCGTCCACATAGGCCGCCGGACAGAAGGCCAAGAGGTTGCCGCCGGTGGAGTAGATGAGGAGCTCCGGAATGAGAGCCTGCGCCAAAGCCGGGTAGTGCTGCTGCAGCCAGGGCCGAACCCGCCGGTTCACGTAGGCCTCCAGCTCTGCTTGAGACTCCTTCCCCAAGGCTTTCCACCCCAAGTAGGTTTGCTCGGGATCCCCAAAAAAGGCGGGCAGATCCACCAGGTTAATGCGATCCAACAGGGCCGAGGCGCCGCGAATTTCCGGCAGTTTGGCGGACTCGAAGACGTAGCCCTTGATCTTGGTAGCCCCCCCGTAAACCAAGCCGATGCGGCTGGTCTGCCGCCACAGCTCCGGATAGCGCGATTGCAACTCTGCCAAGGTTTTGGGAAAGGTTGTGGCCGCCACGCTCTCCTGAAATTGGCGCACCTGCGCCCAGAGGGGCTGCAGCGCCTCCGGGATCCCGGCTGCGTCGTCGGTGCGGATGGCTGCGCACATCTGCTGCAGAATCGGCAAGGGAAATTGGGGATCCCGCCCTTCTCCCCAGGCCAGGCACCAGGCCAAGGCGATGGGCACGGGGGAGGCAGAGGAGGTAGCGGTCATGGGCAACACCTGGCAAAAAAGAAGATATAGAACGCACCTGCTGTGCTGGCGGGCAAATCCGGCCCTGACTTTTGACTGGAGCGATCCTTGAACTTCACAAATCCTTCATCAAAACCAAAGGCGCTTCAAAAAGACGGCGTCGGCAATAGCAGCCACGCGGGCAGAGAATCGCAGCCGACAGAGAGAGGCCATGGCAGTGACTGATGGTTGCATTTTGCAGTTCCAGACTGGGAGACAGTATAGGCCGATTTGGATTCATTGCCAACAGATTCAAGACTTTTTTCGGTTGGCCCAGCCAGCGATTTAAAGGTAAAGCAAATTGGAAGGGATCCCTTCTCAAATCCTCTCAAAGGAAAAGTGGCTCTAGGTTGATTTTGGATAGGGGCTGCTATTGACTGGGGATGAGCAGAAATGGGATGGGCCTATGCTGACCAAGTTGAGTTTTTCAGAGCCACCCGTCGCCGGAGCAGAAAACAGCAAGTGGCCGGCGGGATCCGAGCTGGTGGGGATCGCCCTGGAAGTGCAGGCCCCTCAGCCCTACCTGTTGGATCCCCACTATGCTAAGGGGCTGCACGCCTGGTTTTTGGGCGAGGTGCAGCAGATGGATCCGCAGCTATCTGCCTATTTGCACGACGGAGAATCGGAAAAACCCTTTACCCTCTCCCGGCTGATGGGGCCCTTCCGCGAGCAGGGGGGGCGACTGCTGATCCCGCCCCAGATCCCCTTCCGCTGGTCGATCACCGCCCTCAACCCCCAAGTGGTGGAGTGGCTGCGGGAATGGTGCCGACGGCTGCCCCCCTGGCTGGAGTTGCGCGGATCCCCGCTGCAGATTCTGGGATGGAAGGTCTCAGCCCCCCCGCGCACCTATCGTCAACTGCTGGAGCAGCCCCTTGTCCGTCGCTCCTGGAGCCTCTCTTTCATCTCGCCCACCAGCTTTCGCCACCGCGGCCACCATTTGCCGCTGCCGGTGCCTCGCAACCTGTTCCACAGCTATTTGCGCCGTTGGAACGATTTTTCCGGCCTGCCCATCGAGGTAGAACCTTTTCTGGATTGGGTGGATGGGGAAGTGGTCATCCAGCGGCACCGGCTGGAATCGGTCAAAACCACCGCCGGCCGCCAGGGATCCGTGACGGGCTTCGTTGGCTGTGTACAGTTGGCGGTCTCCACCCGCGCGTCTGAACTGTTGCAGCAGCAGCTCCAGGCCCTGATCCACTTCGCCCCCTACTGCGGCACCGGCCACAAAACCCCCTTTGGGCTAGGGCAAACCCGCCTGGGTTGGCTGGCCGAAGAGCTGCCCGCCACCCCCGTCCTTTGCCGGGAAGAGCAACTGGCCCGGCGCATCGAGGAGCTGAGCGCCCTCTTTCTCAGCCAGCGGCAACGACAAGGGGGATCCCGCGCCGAAAAAACTGCCCAACTGTGGGCGACGATCCTGGCCCGCCGCGAAGGTGGAGAGAGCTTACAACAGATCGCCGCTGATTTGGAGATGCCCTACGAGACGGTGAAGACCTATGCCAAGCTGGCCCGCCGCTCTCTCCAGTCTGGATCCCAGGACTACTCGTCGAGCAGTCTTCCCTAGATGACTTGAGGTACTTTGTTGAGCCTGATACATTCACGCTGAACTCTCCTGAACATGGTTCAGGAAAGAAGCGATCGCATCCTGCCTATCTCTGAGCAGGAAGGCGGTATCCCGCAAAGCCCTGAGGAATACCCCCCGAGCGCTTTCCCCCTTCACTTCCCGGCAACCGTTGCGGTGGACTCAAGGATCAGGGGGAAACTTGGTCTACTATATCCCTCTCAATGACTTTTGCCAAACCGCCTAAAGCTCAGTAAATTCAGCAAAGTTCAGGGTTTTGGGGGTTAGAGGCATGCTCTTGCAGGGAGAAGGTAGAGATCAACCTCACTTCTCTTTGCTCATTACTCGCTTCTCTCTAGTTTCCGTCCCCTTGCGGGGAAAAGGTAGGGATCAACGATTGCCCTCGCCTTTGCTTCCGAGGCTGGATTAATAACAGTTTCCGTCCCCTTGCGGGGAAAAGGTAGGGATCAACACCCGATGGATGTCCTCCAGATGGGCGGTGATTTCGATGGGGAGTTTCCGTCCCCTTGCGGGGAAAAGGTAGGGATCAACTTCTACACTCTCTAACCAATGTGGAGGTCGACTCCGAGCGGTTTCCGTCCCCTTGCGGGGAAAAGGTAGGGATCAACTTTCCTTCGGTGACTCCGGTTACCCGGAACCGCCCAGCGTTTCCGTCCCCTTGCGGGGAAAAGGTAGGGATCAACTGCTCCTATTGACTGGGAGCAAGTGGACGACCCCATTTGCTCGTTTCCGTCCCCTTGCGGGGAAAAGGTAGGGATCAACTGTAAGGCCAGTTACAGTCCCCAAGGGCGGAGGTTGTTTCCGTCCCCTTGCGGGGAAAAGGTAGGGATCAACTTCATCAGCGTCTCGTTCTATGTACCAGATCCAGACTGGTAGTTTCCGTCCCCTTGCGGGGAAAAGGTAGGGATCAACACATCCGTGACTGCACGATCAACCCATCATGTGTCATCGAGTTTCCGTCCCCTTGCGGGGAAAAGGTAGGGATCAACGCTGTGGACGACTGGGAGGCTGTCCGTATACTTGGGGCAGATTGTTTCCGTCCCCTTGCGGGGAAAAGGTAGGGATCAACCTGGATCTTTGGAGAGAGTTTCCACACGACAAAGCTCGGTTTCCGTCCCCTTGCGGGGAAAAGGTAGGGATCAACAAGACTCTACGCCAGAACAAACAGCAACAAGCATTGGAAGTTTCCGTCCCCTTGCGGGGAAAAGGTAGGGATCAACGCTAAATACTTGCTCAACCGGCGAGAGGGTGACAAGGTTCGGAGGTTTCCGTCCCCTTGCGGGGAAAAGGTAGGGATCAACCGAAGGGGACTTGCAAGTCCTGGGAGCACCAGCTAGACTGCCCGTTTCCGTCCCCTTGCGGGGAAAAGGTAGGGATCAACAGCTATGTTATTTTTCGAGCCAAGTATGTACTTCGTTTCCGTCCCCTTGCGGGGAAAAGGTAGGGATCAACGTAGTTGTCTATCAAGACATCGAAGTTCTCATCTGCAAGTTTCCGTCCCCTTGCGGGGAAAAGGTAGGGATCAACCCTACCCTCGGAAAAGCCTGAATTCATGAGGTTTTCAAGGTGCGTTCGCGAGGGAGTACGGAGATTCCTCGACACAGATATTAACATTGTCCTCGCGGCCAAGCGCAAGCGGGGAAATTGAGCTTGCTACGGCCATTATGTCACGTTTTTGGGCCAATCGGGGCAAAAGATCTAAAGTTTCCCTTAAAATCTTGTGCCGGCAGAGTCAGGCTGGTGATGGCTCGCCCCGACAGATCGCGCACAAAACTTTACAATTTCGGCCCGGTGGAGAGCCTCAGAAGATCAGGTAGTCCGGCGGCTCATAGGGGGGAGGCCCCCCGAAGACTTTGGCCTGCTTCTTGGCCGCGGCATCCAAAGGGTAGGCCCGCAGACTGTCTTCCTTGAGATTCAGCAGGGGCAACCACGACTGTTCCAGCTTGTTTTCCAACTCTGCAGTGTCCAGTGGGCATTCGAACACGGAGTATTGCACCCGCTGGCAACACTGTTCCAACTGCTTGGCCAACTGTTGTCGCCGCTTATCGTCCACCACGTCGTAGCAAACCAACCACAGCATCAGCGCAGCTCCATTGCTTCGTACTCCAGGTTGCCGCTCACCAGGCAACGGCCCAGCCAGCGGGCTTGCTCCAGCACGATTTGGCTCAGAGCCAGGCGACGCGACTGGGGAGGATAGAGCAACGGCTCGCGGAAGCGGCGCTCCAGCTCACCCAAAAACAACTTTTTGGCCAGGGATCCCAGCCATACGCCTGTTCCATCCGGCGACGGCTCAAAGTCTTCCGGGGTGAGCAAGCCGGCCTTGATGAGTTGGAGCACGGCCCAATCCACCACCAAGGGCCGAAACTCTTCCATCAAATCCAGCACCAGGTTGGGGCGATAGGGCAAATTGGCGTGGAAAAAGCCCAGGTAGGGATCCAAGCCGGCCATCACGGCCGCCGAGAACACGCGGGCCAGCAGCACCCCGTAGCCCCAACTGAGCAGAGCGTTGATCGGGTCGAGCGGCGGCTGTCGGTTGCGGCCAGTGAAGTTCCACTCAGCTAGAAATCGCAGGAGCCCCGCACTGTACCCGTAGGGTCAGTGTCGGGAGGAATGCGGAAGTTATGATAGAACCATGACCCAAGTCCTGACCGTCTCCTGCAAGCTCAAGGCGTCCCAGTCGCAAGCCGCCAAATTAGACGCGACTTTGGAGGCTTTTGGCCAAGCCTTGAATTGGGTCAACCAGAACACGCCGGAGAAAATCGCCAACGCCGTTAAGCTCCAGTCTCTGTGCTACCGCGAAATCCGTGCCCGGTTCGGCTTATCCAGTAACTTGGCTCAGCAGGTCTGCAGACGGCTGGCCGGCGCCCGTAAAGTTGCCCAACAGAAAAACCGTCCGGTCAAAGCGTTCAAGAGAGGCTTTGCGACCTACGATGCCCGTATCTTTTCGTTTCGCGAGAAAGACTGGACGGTGTCGCTGACCACGGTGGAGGGTCGAGAGCGCTTTGAGCTGGCGATTGGCCGCTACCAGAGAGAACGGCTGGCGGGCTCCAATCCCAAATCTGCCACTCTGGTCAAGCGCAAAGACGGCTCCTACTCCATTCAAATCTGTGTGGAAACGGAACCGTGCCCACCGCAACGCACGGATAGAGTGCTAGGCGTGGATTTGGGCAGGACGGATATTGCCCATACGTCAGAAGGGGATAACTGGAATGGACAGCAGTTGAACAAAGTCCGAGACCACTACTCCAAGCTGAGGGCGGCACTCCAACGCAAAGCCAGTAAGGGCACCCGCAGTTCGCGGCGCAGATGCAGAGAACTGTTGCAACGGCTGTCTGGCAAGGAGAGGCGCTTTCAGGCGTGGGTCAATCATCGCATCTCTAAAGCTATTGTCTCTAGGGCAAAGGCTACCAACAGCGCTATCGCCCTGGAAGACCTGACAGGGATCCGGGAAAGAGTCAATCAACAACCCCGCAGCAAAACCGAAAGGCGCAGGGCCAACAGTTGGGCGTTCTACCAGCTAGGCCAGTTTCTGGAATACAAGGCGAGGGTTGCAGGGGTTTCTCTGGTTCTTGTGCCGCCTGCCTACACGTCGCAGACCTGCCACCGGTGTTTGCACATCCATCCCGACCCTACGCAATCCTATCGCAGTGGTAAGTCGTTCAAGTGTGGGCACTGTGGATGGGAAGGGGATGCGGATTTGAATGGTGCGAATGTGATTGCGCTTTTGGGGGCTGTCGTAAACCAGCCTAGAGGTTCGGGCCTGTTTTGTTCTCTGGTAGAGCAGAGCAGGCTCAGGGCTACTGAAAGCCCGCTCCGTACCGCTTAGCGGTCGGAGCCGGGTAGTTTACCGCTTCTCGATCCGGAGGAGTGGTGGAGCGATCCAACTGTTGCAGGTAGGCGGCGATAACATCAATACCCTCCTGTAAGGGGGCAATTTGGCCGCGGGTAGCCCGGTTGTGCAGTTGTAGAATTGCCCGTTGGTTGCGAATCTTGCCGCGCACAATCACCTTGGCCCACCTCAGCCCCCAGGGGGAGTAGGCCCGCTGATACTGGGCCAGACGGATCTCAGAGTTGGTGGAGAAGGATCCCTGCAGGCGACCGCGAAAACCGCCATCCGCACGCAAAAAAATGGTTTCGATGCCTCGATCCAGCAGTTGGGCCAAAGCTGCGCTGGTCAATTGGATCCCGGGCAACACCACCACCAGCTCCACCTCCGCAAGGCGGCAAAGCTGCTCTTGACCACGGCGGCGAATGAGCAGGGTTTGGTTTTGGCAGTGAACCACAGTCCCCGGCTCGGTTAGGTAGAGGGTGGTCATGGGCAGGAAGGTCAAGAAAGCTTCAGGTCGGGGCGATAAAACTGCAGCTCTGCCTGGGCTTCCCGAGCCATCTGTTCCCGGTAGGCCAGGGGAGCGATCACCTCGCCGTTGGGCCGCCAATCCCGCAGGCGCATGGTGAAATTGGTATCTCCCACCCGTACCCAGGCGCGGAAGTACCGGTCGCTGGCTGGTCTTTGCCGGACAGTGTTCAAAATCTGTTCGCGCTCCCGCGCATCCGCCACTGCCCGTTGCACCAAAGCCGGGATCCGCTCGTAGGCAATGGGCTGGAAGGTGGGGTGGCGTACTGTGTTGTCCACGTAGCGGCGGGCAAACTGCGGCGCAAAGCGCAGGATCAAGAGCGCCTTGGGCAGATAGAAATCGGATCCCCAGGCCTCTTCCCAGGCCGCTTGCACCTCCTCAGGAGTGGGCAGATTCCCCTGCCTCTGGCGGGCCAAGAGCTCCGCCGGCACCGCAGGGTCAGACCAGGGCACCACCGTCAGGCGAGGCGAGCGAATGCGATCCAGGCGAAAGTTGTGCCAGCCCAGGGATCTGGCAGCGTGCGGGAGCTGGCCGAAGGCGGCCAAGTACTTGGCGCGGCGGGCATAAAACAGGCAAACCGGGTAGGTGAGGACCTTTTGGATCCCGTGCTGGCGAGTTTCGTAATCAAAGCGGATCAGCCCTGCTGCCGGTTTTGTCCAGAAAGCCTCTAGCTGGTTTTGGTATTCGTCCACCCGCTCCTGCTGTTCGTCGGAGAGGATGTACTCAAACCAGACAAAGAGCCGCCGCTGCGAGTGTTGATGCCCCCCCCAGATATCGTCCAGCAACACCTGCACATCGGGATGCACAAAGGCCACGTCGCTGAGGACGTGGTAGATCTGCTCAAGCTGGCTACCCGACAACGTCAAGGCCGAGGCGGGCGTCGGCAAGGGGGGGCGATCCCCGGCGGCACGGCAGCGAAAGTTATCTCTTCGCCTGGAGTTGGCCTCGATTGGCTGCAGCCAGCCCTGAGCGGCCAGGTAGTCCAGCTCTTTGCGCAGGGTGCGGTGGGTCTTCAAAAAGGGCCGGCTGGCCAGCCGCGTCTCCAGATGGGGAACTTCGGCTTTTAAGGCGGCCAGCAGGTCGGGATGCTCCAGCCAAAAGCTCAGAGGCTTCTGGCAAATGCAACTGGGATCCGGGCAGGAGATCCCATGGGGCAAATCCTGCCGGGGGTGGCTGGGCGAGAAGAGGCGATCGCGGATGTGGGTGTAGCCAAAGGTCTCTGGCAGATCCGGCCAACGGTTTTCGCTGTACAAACCCTGGAGCAACACCCAGAGACGCACCGCCCGCTCCAGGCGCTCTGCCAACTGCCCGCCTGCCAGCCAGCGCAACACCTCCACCGTCAAAGGCAACTCCCCTCCGTTCATCTCCCCCTCCAGGGCAAGGCACAGACCAAGGTCGGATCCCTTCGCCCCTACTCTGCCAACAATTGGAAGATCTTGCTTCCAATCTTCCCCATACTGGGGCCAGGCTGTTGTCTTTCTGTCCCAATTTCCATGTCTGCTGTGGCGCTGCAGTTGCGGTCTGGCTATCTGGCCCATTGGCCGCAGAAACCCCATCTTGGGGGGCTACCGTTTCAGGTGATTGAAATCGAGCTGACCCGACCGGATCGGCTGGTTTTCCCGGAAGATCTGGCCCAACTGCGCCTGCCTGGGGGGATCGACCCCCGCTTGGGAGTGGTGCTGAGCGGGCGCGCCCCCATCTGGCTCTACGGCTGGTTGGTGCACGAGTGCCACTTTACCCGCTGGGTGGCCTGCTACGACCCGCGCTTGGGGGCAGTGGTGGTCTCCAGCCATAGCCCAGACGTGCAGGTGGGCGAGATCATTCCCTGGGTGCAGGGCAGGCCGGGCAAGGCCTACGGCCCGCTGACGCGAACAGAATTGGCAGCGGCGGTGATGGTGGTGGGCCCCCCCGACAGTGGCAAAAGCCGTCTTGCCCGCGCCCTCTTCGAAGCTCTGCTGCCGGAGCATCCCGATATTTATCTGCAACGGGCCCATTGGGATGGGGAAGGCAATTGGACTTTAGACTTGCCACCAGAAGAGGCGAAGATCCTCAAGCACCAGTACCGGGGCTCTTTTACCCCCGAATTTTTCAGCTTCCATGCCCAGGCCATTCTGGCTTTGCGCCGGCAAAAGAGTTTGGTGATTGTGGATGTGGGCGGCAAGGTGGATCCCCACAAGCAGCCGATCCTGGAAGCCTGCTCCCATTATCTCTTGGTCAGCCAGGATCCGGCGGCCATCCCCCTCTGGCATGAGTTTTGTCGGGATCGGGGCAACTTGCGGTGTGTGGCCGTCCTGCACACCGGCCCCTGCCCGGAAGATCTACCCAGGGATCCCAACCAACTGGAGCTGTGCTGGGATCCCGGCTCTCCGCTGCCTGCCGAGCTGGTGCGGGTGGTGCGCGGCTTGGTCGGCTCGGCAGGATAATGGCAGGGAGCTTTCGGCGGCGTGCCGGATGAGATTTTTAGTTAACCGCTTCAGGGTTAGCCTCATGCCCGTAGAGGTAGCTGAGGACAGAGTTGCGCAGGCGATAGTACTGCGGATCTTCAAGAATCCGCTCGCGATCCCGAGGGCGCGGGAAGGGGATGGTCACGATCTGCCCGATGGTGGCTGCAGGGCCATTGGTCAAAGGACTCCGTCCCGCTGGCGCGATCAGCACCAGGCGGTCGGCCAAAAACAGCGCCTCATCAATGTCGTGGGTAATCATCAAAACCGTGCAGCGATGTTCATCCCAAATGCGCAACAGCTCCTCTTGCAGCTCCTCTTTGGTAATGGCATCCAAGGCCCCGAAGGGTTCATCCAAAATCAGCACTTCTGGACGGATGGCCAACGCACGAGCAATGGCTACTCGTTGTTTCATCCCTCCGGAAATTTGCGAGGGATATTTCTGAGCAGCTTCCCCCAGCCCCACCAAATTCAGGTGTTCCTCTACAATTTGATGCTTTTCCGACTGGCTCTTTTGAGGGAAGACCGACTGGACGGCCAGGTAAACATTTTCATAGACCGTGAGCCAGGGTAACAAGGCATATCCCTGAAACACCACCATGCGATCTGGGCCAGGAGCTGTAATCGGCTGGCCTTTCAGCTTCACCGAGCCGCTGGTGGGCTGGGTAAAGCCAGAAACCATATTCAGCAGCGTGGTTTTGCCACAGCCGGAATGTCCAACTATGCAGACAAATTCTCCTGCATCGACCCTAAGATTGATATCTCGCAAGACGGGATACTCCCCCTTGGGAGTTGAGTAGGTCTTGCTGACATTCTCAAGGCTTAGGTAGGGTTCTGCGGCTACGTTCGCTGGGGTAGAGGTTGTCAAGAGGGCAGTCATCGTAGGGTGCTCCAATTCATCGTTTTCTCACAACTGGGAATGTGCTTTTGCAAAGGGAACCTCTAGAGCAACACAGGACGACGATCCAAAGCAACCTCGGCTATGTAAATGTCGTGCTTAATCGCCAAACTGTTGAGGTAAGCCAAGGGATCCTCGCCATTGAAAGGGATCCCGTCGAACAATTGAATGGGCTGCCGTTGGTAAGACACATCCAGCCCCAGCTCGCGGGCTGCCGTGCTGAACACCCCCACCTGACACACCCGCTCCACGATCTCCACCCAGTTGCGGGGGAAGGGCAGATCCCCCCAGCGGGCCATTTGCGTCATCATCCACAGATGCTCGGTGCGGCTGGGACGGTTGCCGGCTCCCAGAAAGAACTGATGGTGGGCATATTCCCGCATCGGCATGTCTAGGTCACAGATCAGGCGCTGGGGATCCCCCAGGTGAATGTAGGATAGGTCGGTGCTCAGGTAGGCGCGGCGGCTGAGCAGCTCGCGAATCTCGTCGTGGTGGGCCGGATCTTCGCAGTAGCGACAGGCTTCCAGCAGCGCTTTCACCAAGGCAATGTGGGTGTTGGGATAGGCCCTGGCCCAATCTTCACGCACCCCCAACACCTTGCCGGGATGGCCCGGCCAAATCTCCAGGTCTGTAGCCACCGTAAAGCCACTGCCCTCTAAGGCTGCCCGCAAATTCCAGGGCTCTCCCACACAGTAGCCATCGATGTTGCCGGCTGTTAGGTTGGCCACCATCTGAGCCGGGGGCAGCGTTTTCAGTACCACATCGTGATCCGGGTGGATCCCGCCGGCTGCCAGCCAATAGCGCAACAGCAAATTGTGCATGGAGCTGGGATGCACCACCCCAAAGGTGAGCCGACGGCTGGGACTATCCAGGATGTAAGCCTTCAACTGGCTGAGGGTGTGGATCCCTTGCTCGTAGAAGCGCCTGTGCAGGGTAATGGCATTGCCGTTGCGGGTCAAGGTGAGGGCAGTCACCACCGGCTGGGGTGGGTTGTCCCCGCCGCCCAGAGACATCCACACCGGCATGCCGGCGGGCATTTGGGCCGCATCCAAGTAACCTCCCTGGATGCCGTCTTGGATCCCTCGCCAACTGGTTTCCCGCACCAGATTGACTTCTTCCAGGCCGTGTTTGGCAAAAAACCCCTTTTCTTTGGCCACCGCCAACGGGGCGCAGGCGGTCAGGGGCACAAAGCCGATCTCCAAGTTGATCTTTTCTAAACCGTGCCTGGCCACCACGGTGCTGCGGCGGGCCCGCCACTGTTTGATCCGTTTTTGCTGGTTCAAAAAGTAGATGATCTCGCTGCGATAGCTGTAGTAGCTGGGGTGATTGACTACCTCCAACCGGCGGCGGGGGCGGGGAATATCGATGGTTAAAATGTTGCCAATTCGGGATCCCGGCCCGTTGGTCAGCATCACCACCCGATCCGAGAGCAGGACGGCTTCGTCCACGTCGTGGGTGACCATGAGGGTGGTCATCTGGTGTTCTTCGCAGATGCGCATCAACTGCTCCTGCAAATTCCCGCGCGTGAGGGCATCCAAAGCGCCAAAGGGCTCGTCCAACAACAACACCTTGGGCCTCACAGCCAAAGCGCGAGCGATGGCTACCCGCTGCTTCATGCCCCCTGACAGTTGAGCCGGGAACTTATCCGCCGCCTGCCGCAAGCCGACCAGATCGATATGTTCTTCGACAATCTGCTGACGCTCTGCCGGGGAGTAGTTTTTCAGCACAGCGTCTACCGCCAGGGCAATGTTTTGTCGAACCGTTAGCCAAGGCAAAAGCGAGTAATGCTGAAACACCACCATGCGATCCGGGCCGGGAACGGTGATGGTGTGTCCATCCAAAGCCACGATCCCTCCGGTAGGCAGAGACAACCCCGCCACCATGTTCAGTAGGGTGGACTTGCCGCAGCCGGAGTGGCCGATTAAGGAGACAAACTCCCCGCGGTGAATTTGGAGATCGATCCCTTTGAGGGCTAGATATTCTTGGCCTCCAGGCAGACCAAACGCTTTTTCCACTTGCTCTACACTGACCAATACAGACACAGAAGACCTCCCCACCTGTAGATATTGCTCAGCAACTCGGATCCCAGACCTCAGTTCTACTCTTTTTGAAGAGCTGATTGGGGCTAACACTCAAAGACAATGTAAGAGGGATCCCAACTCAATTGGATGGACATGCAGTGAAAAGATCTGCAAACGAGGCTAGCGATTGGCTATTTTGTTTTGCAGGGCAGCCACCAGTCGATCCAAAAGCAAGCCCACCGCCCCAATGTAGATGACAGCAACGATGATCTCAGTCACGTAGTTCTGCTGGTACGCATCCCAGATGAAAAAGCCGATCCCTGGCACGCCGGACATGACAATTTCTGCAGCAATAATCGCCAGCCAGGATAGGCCAATGCCAACCCGCAAACCTGTGAACATGTAGGGCAAAGCAGAGGGCAGCAGCACCTTAAAAAAGAAGTCAACTTTAGAAAGCCTCAGCACTCTAGAAACGTTGATGTAGTCTTCCGGGATCTGCCTCACCCCCACCGCCGTGTTGATCAAAATGGGCCAGATAGAGGTGATGAAAATAACAAACAAAGCAGCCGGCTCATTGCGCTGCAAAGCAGCCAAGGAGATGGGCACCCAAGCCAAGGGAGCCACCATGCGCAAAAACTGGAAGATGGGATCCAAAGCGCGGTTGATCCACATGCTGCTGCCCACCAAGATCCCTAGGGCAATGCCCACCAAAGCGGCACTGCAGTAGCCGATGACCACCCTTTGCAGGCTGGCCAAAGTTTGGCGCAGCAGCCCTTGGTCGAGGTCGCTATTGCGGTACAGAGGATGCAGGATTAGGTAGCGGCTGCGCTCATCCATCCACACATCCCAGGGCCCCGGCAGCCGAATCAGGTTGGCGCCGGACAAAAGTTGCCAAATCAACAAAAATCCCACAATGCCAACCACGGGAGGGAGGATCTGATCTCGATACTTGGCAAAGTCGAACTTGGTTGTCGAGGGCTTTGCCGGAGAAGAAAGTGTCGTCGTCATGGCTCCTAGAGAGGATAGAGTTTTACAAAGTTCTCTGTTTCTGCGCCTTCGAAACACCTCGACTGAGGGGTTCTACAAAGTTCTGGAATCAGAGCATGAACTTGGATCAGCTTTGCCTTTTCCTTGGACGGGCAAGCACAGGGACTGCAAACTCGACAAAACTCTCACAGCAATCAGCAAAATCAGCGCCCCCATTGCCATTGAAAGGATGAGCCTGTCCCAGTAAAGCTTGGCTGGTCTCTCGAAGCAGGGATCCCTGGAGTGTTCTCGCGGAACGTGCAGCAGAGCTAACATGGCCGATCCTCAACATAGTGTTCAGAACCATTCAAAAGGCGCAAGGCTGACAGTCTCTATCAACCCGATGTGAGCAGAAAGCTCGGCCCAGCCTTTTTTAACTCGATGGGATCCCGCGAATGGGCAGGATTTCTGCTACACAAGAAACACGTCTGTGTTGACCTGAGCCGAGACTAGGCCCTCTTGATTTTCAGGCTGTTCAAGTAGGCCTGGGGATCCTGGGGGTCAAACACCACACCGTCAAAGAAACGCTCTGTTCCCCGCGAGGTGTTGTTGGGGATGTTCTTCACCCCCAGTGCCTGGGCGGCCTCACGCCAGAGATCTTCACGGTTCACTTCATCCACCAGACGACGGGCAGTATCCAGATCGGGAAGGAAGCGAGCGTGAAAGCCCCAACGCAGCGATTCGGTCAAGAACCACAGGTCATGGCTCTTGTAGGGATAAGAGACGCTGCCCCGCCCATCTTCCCAGTACAGAGGCCCGGCGTTGAAATCTTGAACAGCCGGCTTGCCATCTCCCAATTCGTACTTGCCCTGGAAGGGAGGCGTGAGAACCTCGACCGGCACATTCAGATAAGCGCGCCCCGAAAGGATGCGCGCCAGCTCTTCACGGTTGGCCGGATCGTCGCACCATTGCTGCGCTTCCATCACCGCCATCAAAGTGGCTTGTGTGGCCCTGGGGTTTTGCTCTACCCAATCGGCGCGAATGGCCAAGTATTCTTCGGGGTGAAAAGGCCAGATCTGCTGGGTGAGGGCCGCCATAAAGCCGATCCCATCGGCCACAATCCGGTAGGGCCAGGGATCCCCGGTGCTAAAAGCATCCATGGTGCCGTTGCGCATCCCCTGCACCGTCTCGGCAGAGGGCACCGTCAGCAGCTCAATGTCTTGATCCGGATCCACACCCCCGGCGGCCAGCCAGTAGCGGATCCAAAAATCTTGATTGGCGTTGGGGAAGGTGTAGGCAGCCTTGAATTTGCGCCCGTTGCTGGCGCTGAAATTTTTGATGTAGTCTGCGGCTCCAGAGATGTCCAGCCCCAAGCCTTTGCCAGTGTGCATTCCGGCAATGGCAATCCCGTTGCCTTGGGTGATCAACTGGCACAGAACCGCCATGCGCACCGGCTGGTTGTTGGTGATGGCGCCAATGTGGATCATGTGAGGCATCGGCATCTGCCACTGGCCACCGTCGATTCCCCCACCCGCTGAGCCGATGACCACGTTGTCCCGGGCTGCCGGCCAACTGGCCTGCTTCAACACCTCTACACCGGTCATGCCATGTTTGTCGAAAAAGCCCTTCTCCTTGGCGATGATCAGGGGGGCAGACTCCACAATCGGTATAAAGCCTAACCTGAGATTGGGGGTTTCTGGGCCGCTGGCCTGGGCAACCCAGTAGCCTGTGCTGGCCCGTGCTAAGCTGCCACTCACGAGTCCACCCACGGTGGCCGCACCCGCAGACAGCAAAAAGTTACGACGTGACGTCATGCTCACCTCATCGAAAGGATATGTGAAGGCAAGAAGGAAGCTTTCCAGTTCAAGTCGCCTGACCCACGGATTTCCTTCGTGAAATCTCAAGAAATCCTTAAATCTCAGCTTGGTTGATATCCTAAGGGCAAATAAATATAGAAACAATACAATTATTATTTTGGTAAGCATAGACTTCCGTTTATCATTGTTGCGATGGCTTAGGTCTCAATGGCGTTTCCTCCAACGGCGGCTTGCTCTGGGCAAAACAACTCAACAGATTGGGGATCCCTGCCCCATGCCGGCTATCACTGGGATGGCTGCACAGAGCGGTTTTTTGAGGGCTGGTACAGCCGCGTCACCTTGCCCGGGGATCCGCCCATTAGCTTTGCCTTCATGTACGCCATCGATCCCAAGCGTGGGGGCATGGCTCAGGTGTTGGGGCCGGAGGAGGAGTTGCATTGGCGCACCTTCCCCAATCCCCGCCGCTTTTGGGCCAGCTCAACCCATCTGGCCTTGGGGCACTCAGGGATCCCAGGCCCCGGCTGTCGCGGCCTTCAGGATCCCTTCACCTTCTTCCAGCGCACCGCCAGCGGCTACCAATACACCGCCCACCTCAACCAGGGGATTTTGCCGGATCCCTTGGGCTCTGAGCCCATTCGCTGGCTCTACCGCATTCAACCTCGTTTTGCCTATGGGCTCCCACCCCGAGCCACCATGGGAGCCTGGTCTTATCTGCCCATCTTTGAGCCGGGCTGGCAGATCCTCATGAGCCATGGCTTGGCCAGCGGCTGGGTGGAGTGGAGAGGCAGGCGCTATGCATTTCAGCAGGCTCCCGCCTACGCCGAAAAAAATTGGGGACAAAGCTTCCCTCGCCGCTGGTTTTGGATCCAGTGCAACGCCTTTCCCAACCATTCCGGCCTCAGCCTCACCTGTGCCGGAGCTGAGCGGCAGGTGCTCACCCGCCCCGAAGAAGTGGCCCTGATCAGCCTGCATGGGTGGGGATCCCAGCCTTTTTTGGAGTGGCGGCCCGGCCAAGCTCGGCTAACCTGGCAGGTGGATCCCTGGGGATCCTGGCAGGTGCGCGGCGTTGTACAGGAGTTCCATTTGTGGATCGGCTGGCCAGACCTGCCATCCCCTGGGATGGATCCCGTCAAGCCCCGAGAGCCTCCTTGGCCGCATACATAACCTCTAGGGTGATCTCGGTCAGGCCACGCTCGCGGGCAAATTTTTCGGTGTTGCGTTTCACCTTGCCGCGCACAAAGCCGGGCACTTTGTTCAGCTCCGCCTGGGCTTCTCGCGTCCAGATGAGATCGGAATCGGCGCTCAGGCTCTTGTGGATCACTTCTTTGGTGTCGTGGCCGCCGAAGACCTCCAGCAGGTGATCCTCCATGCCCAGGGTAAAGGAGTTGTAGATTAGGTCCACAATTTGGTTGGCGCCCTCATACCCCAAAAAGGGCCGGTAGCCGATGGGAAAATCTTGCACGTGCATGGGCGCCGAGATTACCCCACAAGGGATCCGCAGCCGCTTGCCCACATGCCGCTCCATCTGGGTGCCGAAGATGGCGGCAGGCTCCACCTGGGCAATGGCATCGGCTACGCGGGTGTGATCTTCGGTCAGCAGCACCTGATCGCAATACCCGCCCACCTCTGCCTGGAACCACTCGCCATCGTAGGTGCAATAGCTGCCCGCCCAGACCACATGAACCCCCATCTCGCGGGCCAGGATCTTGGTGATGGCTGCCGCATGGGTGCAATCCCCAAAGACCACGGCTTTTTTGCCGGTCAGATTTTGGCAATCGATGGAGCGGGAGAACCAAGCCGCCTGGGAAACGTAGAGGGTCTGCTCCTGGATGTAGGGCTCGTAGTCCACCGGGATCCCTTGCTCGTTGAGAACCTGCTGGATCTGGCGGATGAAGCGGGCTGTTTCCACCACCCCCATGGGGGTGATCTCCACATAAGGTGTGCCAAACTGCTCCTGCAGGTAGCGAGCCGTCATCGGCCCCAGTTCCCGGTAGGGCACCACGTTAAACCAGGCCCGCCCCAGGTGCTTGAGATCGTGGACGCTGGCCCCCTGCGGGATCACCAAATTGAGCTCGATCCCCAGATCCTGGAGCAGCTTTTTCAACTCCCGCAGATCGTGGGCATGGTGAAAGCCCAGGCTGGAGATGCCGAGGATGTTGCAGGAAGGACGCTCCGTCCTCCGGGGCGGGCCGCTCAACTCCCCACTTTTGCGGGCTTTGTTGATATAGAACTCCACAATCTGGTGCAGGGTGCGCTCGGCGGCCTGCAACTCGTTGACCCGATAGTGGTTGACATCGGCCAGCAGCACGTCACAGCGGCTGGACAACTGCGCCTGCCGCACAAAGTGATGCAGATCCTCCTGCAAAATGCTGGAGGTGCAGGTGGGGGTAACCACAATGAGATCAGGCTGCTCCTCGCCGTCTTTACGGACGATGTTGCGAATCACCTTCTCGTCCGATCCCCGCGCCAACACCTGCCGATCAACGACGCTGGTGGTTACCGGGGTAAAGTCCCGCTCCCGCTCCAGCATGGAACGCATCACGTTGAAATAGTCGTCCCCCAGGGGAGCGTGCATGATGCTGTGAACGTTTTTGAAAGAACTGGCCACCCGCAGCGTGCCGATGTGGGCGGGGCCAGCGTACATCCAATAGGCCAATTTCATGGACAGCCTCTCAAATGAAAACCGAGGCAAGAGCCGGGATCCCAATCCGCCGCCGACTTCTCACCCGCTGCAAATCTCTTCTGGCATTGTAGAACGCCCGGCAGCCGGGATCCCTTGGCCGTTATCCTCCGTAACTCCCGGCCACGGCGATTGTAAACATCATCGATCAAAAGCAAAACGGCCCTTTCAAGACAGCGACAATTACGGGGATCCCTCTACCCTGACTTCAAGGCCTGTTCCATGCTGGAAATAGGGGCAGCAGCCCTGGACTCCGCTTGGCAGCTTGCCGGCGAAGAACCCAATTTCCGTAGCTTTCGTTACAGATTAACTTTTGAATACAAAATGTGTACCTCTACAAACTTGAGCAGAGATTTTGGGTTACCCAGGCAAGTTTTTGGCCAGCCAAGGCAGACTGAGTCTGGAGAGAGGCTCTTCTGTTTCCCTGGATACAAACCTGGGCAAAGACCCGGGCAGAAGGGCGTGGCTGCTGGAGAAAGCGAACACCCTTTGAGGTGTTGAGGTGAAAGGCCATGGGCTCTACCACGATTTCTTGGCAACGTGATCGCAAAGCCCCTCAGGAGCAGATGGATTCCATGACTGTCACATATCTTAAGTCTGCGGCTTGCCTGCGCAACTGGCTGCAGGCGCCCTTGCAACCGATTCGAGCGGCAATTGACAGCATTGAAGTTCAGGATCCCCGCTTGGCCCACTTTTTGTGTCGGTGGATCCCGGCCCGCTGTCCTTTCGAGCGAGATGTGGTGTTGTTTGGCCACAAACTGATGCACATTCCACCGATGTGCAAGCTCAACCCCTTCTACGATCAAGTAGTAGGGCTGCGCTTCCGGGCTTTGTCGTTTTTGGCAGAACAGGGAGAAGACATCAGCCGCTACCTCTAGATCGACTTTCGGTTTGGATGATACTCCACATGTATTCACGGAACATAGATTGCTTCTTTTTTCATCAGTGGACGGAGTTTGGGGCGTAGAGCCTTGTCGGCCACAAGGTCGAGGGGGCATCCAAGTTTGTCTTCCAAGTAGAAGAGCAGATTGAAGTAACGCTTGGAGTCGACTTTACCAATGAATTTAACTAGGATATCGATGTCGCTGCCGGCTTGATCCTCGCCACGAGCAGTTGAGCCAAACAGGGCCAGTCACCGCACACGGCGGGTGTTTATTCTAGCTATCTTTAGGAAGTCGGGTTCAAGGGATCCCTGGCCGTCCAAAAGCCGTTGAGAAACTATGGCCACTTTAAACCAGATATAAGACACTCTCCAAGGGATCCTCGCCACTACCCAAGCGCTCTGCGCCGCCGGCGCGTTCGCGACAGTGTTGCGTAGCAATAACGATGTAACAAGCCGTAGTCTGGCCAGAGTGGATCCCGTCAGAGGGGGTTTCCAACTGGATGAAAACGGCGGCGTTGCTCCTGAAGTTAGGGTTAGCAGGGAGAATCGGAGAGACTACGCTTTAGTTTCTGTAAATTGTCAAGCAGTTGGGGCATGTCACTTTGGATGATACTCCACAAAACGTCGTTGTCTAGAGCAAGATAAGCATGAATGATACGGTTACGAGTGGCAATGAGTTGTCGCCAAGGAATATTTTCGTTCTGGTTACGGACTTCTGCAGGAATGTGAGTGGCTGCCTCACCAATCAACTCGATGTTTCTCAAGGTCGCATCATAGGTTCGGCGATCCCGTTCAAAGTCTTCTTGAGTGTACCCCTCTGTGTATTCAAGGACTCGCTTGGCAAATTCAATCATATCATCTAGGTAGAAACGCCATTCACGGGACATAGATTGCTTCTTTTTCTATCAATGGACGAAGTTCGGGGCGTAGAGCCTTGTCGGTCACAAGGTCTAGGGGGCATCCAAGTTTGTCTTCCAAGTAGAAGAGCAGACCGAAGTAACGCTTGGAGTCGGCTTTACCAATAAATTCAACTAGGATATCGATGTCGCTGCCGGCTTGATCCTCGCCACGAGCAGTTGAGCCAAACAGGGCCAGTCGCCGCACACCAAATTGCTTTTGAATCTCGGCAAATTGCTCGCCGAGCAATTGCAATACTTGTTGTTTCCTCATGGCTGGTCAGATTGGATCATTCACTTGTCAACTCTCCAAGTGGGAACACAGGTTGGCCGCTTGTTTTGATCTTCCAGGCTCACACAGGCAGGTGTTTATTCTAGCTATCTTTAGGAAGTCGGGTTCAAGGGATCCCTGGCCGTCCAAAAGCCGTTGAGAAACTATGGCCACTTTAAACCAGATATAAGACACTCTCCAAGGGATCCTCGCCACTACCCAAGCGCTCTGCGCCGCCGACGCATTCGCGACAGCGTTGCGTAGCAATAACGATGTAACAAACCGTAGTCTGGCCAGAGCGGATCCCGTCAGAAGCGGGTCTCGAACTCCAGGGAAAGGACGTTGTTGCCCTCGAGGTCGGTGGTGGCACGGGTGAGGGTTTGGTCGTTGAGGCGGTAGCGGGCGCTGTAGCGGGTGGGCTGAAAGGGATCCGTCAGGTTGCGCTGCACCGAGATGGAAGTAGCCGGCCCCAGATCGCGGGCCACCTCCAGCGCCAGGCCGACTGAGGAGCGTCTGGGGGCACGGGTATCGACCTGGGGAACGGGGCTGAGGCGAACCTCATCCAAGCCGAGGGTGTCCCGCAGCGTCTCCAACACATCGTTAAGCAAAGCCGTTCCCGCCAGCCCGGCCACCCCTGCTTCGGGGTTGAGTTGGGCCAAAGCTGTTCCCCCCAACAGGGCGACGATCTCTTGGGGGGAGCGGCTGGGGCTGCTGGAAAGGGTCAGAACGCCGTTGCGGGGATCCGCAGCCGCAAGCTGGCTGGCCCGCCCGTTGACGTTGGCAAAGATCTCGATGCTCTGCTGCGATCCCGGCAGGTTGCGGTTGGTGTCGAAGGGGGACAGATCCTGGGGAAAGCGATAGACCTCGAAGGCTTGGGTCACCAGGCGCAGGTTTAAGAAAGGATCGAAGGGGTTGTCCAGGTCAAAGGTGGCGGTGTTGGGGCGGGAGCGATCCAGGCGAAAGTTGGCAATGGGCAGGCTGCCGCGGCCTCGCTCCAGGGCGATGGTGCCCGCCGGACGCAGGTCTTGGGGAGTGCCGAACAGACGCAAGCTGCCGCTGGCGTGGAATTCAAACAGGTTGGGCCGCTGCACGCGGATCCCGGGCCCCAAAACCAGCTCCAGGCCGTTGAGCCGCGGCTGCCAAAAGGGATCCGCCTGAGTCGAGTCTGCGGGAGCTGCCGCCGCTTCCCCTTTTTCAGGGCGGGGGCTGGCATCTACGATCCCTTGGGAGACCTCCAGGCGCCCCTCGAGCAAAGGCCGCAGCAGCAGGCCGCCCACCACCACCTCCCCCTGCAGGCGGCCTGTGTAGAGGTTGGGCAGGGTGAGCTGGATCCCTTGCAGTTGCAGCGTTAGGGGTGGCGAGGTCTCGTCCATCTGCAGGGCGCCGCGGGAGTTGACGGGCAAAAAGCCGTTGGCCAAGAGGGATCCGCCCCCCAACTGGCCCTGCAGCTCCCGCACCTCCAATTGGTTGAGGTTAAAGAAAATTTGGCCGGTCAGGTCGGTGATGGGCTCCGGCAGGGCGGCCAACTTGAGGATCCCGGAGCTAAGGCTGAGGTTCCCCTGCAGGCTGGGCTCTCGCAAGCTGCCGCGGATGGCCAGCTCCAGTTGGCTTTGGCCGCCTTCCCAGCGCACCTGGTCGGTGAGGAGGTTGATCAGGCGCAGGCCGCCATTCTCGGCTTGCAGGGTGAGGTCGATCTGATCCGATGCGGCCCGCACCTCCGCAAAGGGCAGGGTGTAGGGCACCAGGCCGGAAAGGCGGATCGGCTCGTCGCCGTTGGCCAGCAGGGCGCCCTCCAGGCGCAGTTGACCCTGGTTGTAGTCAAATTGTCCCCCCACCTCCCGCAGCGGCACCTGGTTGATCTGGGCGTTGACCACCGTCAGGGAGCCGCGGGCCCGGGGATCCCGCAGGTTGCCTGCCAGTTCCACATCCAGGTTGAGATCTCCCTGCAGCTCCAGCTCGTCCGGCAGGAAGCGATCCAGCAAAGCCAGAGGAAATGCTTGGATTTGCAGGGATCCCGACTGTTCCTCCAGGCCCACCTTGCCAGAGAACAGGGCCTGGCGTTCGCCACTGCGCAACAGCAGCGGCTGCAGCACCACCGCCCCTTCGACCAGGCTGCCGCTGGCGGTGAGGCTCTCGATGCTGAACTCCTGGGCCTGCCAATTCTGGCCCTCGAGCTGAAAGCTGACGCTGGGCCGGTTGAGGTTGCCGACCAGGCTGACGCTGGCCTGAAATTCCCCCTGCAGGCTGGTGGGCGGCGGGATGCGGGGATCCATACGGCTGGTCAGGGCCCCCAGGTGGGCGGCCAGGATCTGGGCGTAGTACTCCAGTTGTTGCAGCAGCGGATAGCCGGGCAGGCCGACCGGCTCTGTCTCTAACACAGCGGCAGGGCCCAAAGGTGGCAGCCGAAAACCGCGGCTGGTGATATCGCTCCACTCCCGCCACTTGAAAGTAGAGACGATATCTTCCAAGCGGCCTTGACGGGTGCTGATCTGCAGGTCGATTTGGGGAATGGGGACTTCCGAGGTGGGATCCAAAGCAGCCTGGAGAGAGGTTGCCGGCAGCTCCAAAGTGCCGCTGGCGGTGTAGAGGCTCTCGAACAGCTCCAGTTGGGCTTGGGCAAGGGTCAGGCGAGCGGGGCGGGAGTCGTCGCTGGGGCGATAATCGAAATCCACTGAGAGGCCCTGCACCGCGAGATCGCCTAGCCGCAGCCCCTCGACCGCAGCTCGACCTCGAGCGGCGCCACTGGCCAGGTCAAGCGCCACCTCCCCATTGAGGGTTCCGCCCAGGCCAGCCCAGGGCCCGGCAGCCAACCCTCCCAGCAAAGCCAGCGGCAACTGGCTTGCCGTCACCTGCAGTTCATCTTGCTGGCGTTGGCCGCGCACTTCCGCCTCGCCCCGCCGCACCTGGAATTGCACAGGCCGAAACTGGGGATCCAACTGCAGCGCCAGCCGCTCCCGCGCCCCCACTAGCTCCACCGCCGTCCCCTGGGCAGACCAGCTAAAGGGCCCGGCCAAGTCGGCAAAGGCCACCTCCCCCACCTGCAAGCCGCGCAACTGCGCCTCGCCAGCCACCTGCAGGTTGTCCGGAGAGCCGCGGATCTGCCCGGATCCCTGCAGCACCCCCTGCAGCAGTGGCGGCAGGCCGGGCACTTCCGCCAGGGGGATCCCGTCAGCGGCAAAGCTCAGGTCCAGGGATCCCACCTGCAGCGTCTGGGGATCCACCGGGATCTCTCCCTCTACTCTGGCCAAGCGGGCGGTGTCGGCCAAGATCTCTGCCTGCTGGATACGCAAGCCAGATCCTTCCCAAGCTACCTGGCCGCGGATGCCGTCAACCCATTGCACTCCCCTCTCTCCCAAAGGCTGGGACAGGGCTAGCGACCCTTGCGCCCGCAACGCCGCCAGGAAACCCACCTCCGCCGCCTCCCCTGTGTCCACCTGCGCCATCAGCTCACCAGAGAGGGATCCCGGCCACTGCGGGTTAAAAAAGGCCAGCGGCAGATCCTGGGGAGCCACTTGGGCTTGGACTTGCCCTCCCGCCCACCGCCCCGCCACCTGGGCCCGGCCCCCGCCCAGCTCCAACACCGCCTGCGGCACCTGTACCGCCCACCCCTCGGCCTCGGGCAAGATCTGCAGCTGTCCTCTGCCGGCAATCTCTCCTCCTTGGGTTGTCCAGGTGGCCTCCACCTGGGGCCGGGATCCCGCCAGCGCCACCTGCACCTGGGCACTTACCGGCCCCAGCTCGCCCCGCCGCGGCAGGTTGAGGTCGTAGAGAGCCAGCACCTGCTCTACATCGGCCCCGGTGACCTGGAGATCGAACCGGCCTGCTAAGCCGGCAGCCCATTGCAGTTGTCCGGATCCCTGGATCCGCCCGCCGGCGGCCTTCAGGTCGATTTCCTCAAAGGCCAAGGTTTGATCGGCCAAGCGGAAGCCAAAAGCATATTCCGGCACCGGCAGGCGATCCACCCGCCCCGGCGAGATCCCTCGCAACTGCCCTTGGATCTGCGGCCCATTCAGCGGCCCGGTGACCCTCAGGGATCCCGCCACCACCCCTTCCGCCGGCAGCTCAACGTTGAAAGTCTCCTGGATCTGCTGCAGGCTGGCCGGGGCAATAGCGGCTTGCAGATCCAATCCCTCCTTGTCGCCGAAGACAATGGAGCCGTTGAGATCTTCAAAAGCAAGCTGGCCAAAACGACCGCTCACCCCCTGCAGTTCCAGCTCCTCTAGGGTAAAGCGAACGGAGCCCTTCACCTCTTCAAAAGGATGGGGCAACCTCTCCAGCCCCAGCCGCGCCTGCTGAACCTGGGCTTGCCCCGTCAACTCCCAAGGGCGTTCTCCTCCCCAGAGGACTTGCAGATCCAGACTGGCTTCCCCTTCCACCTCAGTCAAGGGCGCCGCCGGCAAGACGCTGGGCAGCAGCTCCAAAGGCAGGCGCCGAGCGGCCAGCGTCACCGAGCCAGAAGCCTGGGCGAAATCCGCCACCCCCCGGAGCTGCAGGGGGTAGCCCCCTTCCCCCTCCAGAGAGCGCAGCGCCGCCGAGAGCTGGAAACTGGCCCGACCCCCTCCCTCCTCCCCCGGCGGGGCACTCAGCCACACCTGCGCCTGGCCCTGCAACTGCTCAAACCGGCGCCGCTCTCCCACTAAGGGAATAGCCGTCAGGGATCCCCCCTGCAAACGGATGTTCAGCCCCTGCAAGGGCAGGGATCCCTCGCCTTCTGGCAGTTGAAACTGCACGTCTGCCCAGCCGCGATCCAGCGTCTCCATCAGCAGCAGTTGCGGCTGATTCAGGGTAATATTGAGCACCCACTCCCCCGTCTGCAGCCAGGTCCAGAAGTCGGGGCTGAGGTCGATGGAGCCGATGCTGGCCAGATGTTCGATGTGGCTTTCCCCTAGCCTCACCTGCCAAGGGGCTACAAACCTTACCTCCCCCAATTCCACCTGCCGGCGCATCGCCTGCGAGAGGGTAGCTTCCACCTGGGGCAGCACCCGATCTTGAAAGTAGGCCCCGATTCCCCAGGCAGCCCCAAAAGCGGCAGCCGTCAAGCCCAAACCCAGCCCCGCCCCCATCCAGGTGCCGGGGGGAAGGGAAAAGCGTCGCCGCTGCCCCTCTTGCTCCTGCCGATCCTCTCCCAACGCTCGCCCCTCAGGGATCCCAACCACCCCACTTGAGAAGCCCTGTCTGGCCCGCAGGCCGGCCTCCTTGGGGAACATCAAAAACTGCCCCCATCCTACCCAAGGACTCCCGCCTTGCCACGAGGGGCCAAAAAGCAGGGATCCCTGCCCCCAGCCGCAATCCCCTGCCCGCGGAAAAATACCGTCTCGCCAAGGGAGTAGGGATGCTAAGCTATCTCCACGCCCGAGATCGGGCCTCAACCCTCTGTCGAGATAGATAAAAGGAGAAAAGCCATTCCGGAACCTCTGTCTCTGACGGTCAGCTTGCGCGGCAGCCACGAAGCGCTGGAGAACTGCCAGGTCTTTTACCTGACGGGCCTTCTGGATGCCTTTTCTGAGCCGGTCTTCGTTAAGGTGGTCACCAAATACCTAGAAGAGGGATCCCCCAATCTCATCCTGGATTTGACGGGGATCGACTTCATCGATAGCTCTGGCGTCGGTGCCCTGGTGCAATTGGCCAAGCTGGCCCAGAGCCGTGGGGGCATCTTTCAGGTGGTGAGCAACCCCCGCATCACCCAAACGGTGAAACTGGTGCGGCTAGAGAAGTTTTTGTCCTTGCGCAACTCGCTCCAAGAGGCCCTCGATCATCTGGCCGCAGAAGGTGGGGGACGTCCAGAGCCTGACACTCGCCCCGACGCCGCCGAGGCAAGGCCTGAGGGGCCAGACGGCCAAGCTTCCTGAGCTGGCGGACAAGCTCCACCATGGGCCTGGGGACTTTTTGGGGCATTAGCGCCGGGGCCGGGGATCCCGAGTGGCTCACCCTCAAAGCAGCCCGCATCCTCGGCGCCGTCAGGTGGGTGGCCTGCCCCCAGAACGCCGCCGGCCAGCCGGGCCTAGCTTACCAAATCGTGCGCCCTTGGCTGCGACCGGAACAAACCCTGTTGCCGCTGCATCTGCCCTTTGTTACCCAAGTCGAGCTGCTGCAGGCGGCCTGGCAAGCGGCTGCCGAGCAACTGGCCCCGCCTCTGGAGCGAGGAGAAGATGTGGCCTTTGTCTGCGAAGGGGATGTGGGCCTCTACAGCACCTTTGCCTACCTGTCCCAAGCCCTGCGGCAGCGGATCCCCGACTTGCCCATCCAGGCCATACCGGGGGTGTGCTCTCCTCTTGCCGCCGCTGCCGCTCTGGGATCCCCTTTGGCGCTCGGCTCCGAGAAATTGGCGATTTTGCCTGCTCTTTTTGCCCTGACGGAGCTGGAGAAGGCCTGCACCTGGGCCGACGTGGTTGTGCTGATGAAAGTGGCCCCCGTCTATCCTCAGGTTTGGCAGTGGCTAGCGGCAAGAGGTTGGCTACAGCAGGCCAGCTTGGTGGTTTGGGCCGGTTGGCCCCAGCAAGCTCTCTTCCCCACCCTAGAAGGATTGGCCGACTATCGCCCCCCCTACTTTTCCCTGCTGATCCTGCGCTCTCGGCCCCGGAATTGAAGTTCTCCCCGACACCCGCCTGAAGGGGGAGGCCCACCGAGGCCGGGTCGAGTGGTCTCGGTCAAATCCTCGGCTGAGCTGGGGATCCAGCCCCCCTGCTTTCTGGAAAGTTTCTAAAAAGTAGACCTTTCTTCTGGAAAAGGGCAGAGGATCCGACTGCAAGATCTACTGGAGACCTATGTTGAAGAAATATGGGAAGAACGATTAAAGAAATGACCTAGACTGTTAAGAACAGTTGCCAGCCATTGTAGAGGGATTTGACCCAAGCTAGATTAGAAATGTAGTGATTCAAGCAAGGAGGATAATATCTCAGCTTCATCTCAAAGGCGAGACACCAGCCTGCAATCTGCCCAAGCTCAAAGCTTCCTGTCGGTCAACGTTTTGATCCAATCTCGTGCAAACTTCCGATCCGTTGCGCCGGCAGGTTTCTATAGCAAGCGGTTGTCTTGCCCAGAGGAGCACCTGGCACCTACGACAGGTTTTCTTCCGAAGAAGGGACATGGGAGCTAAATCAAATAGCGGTCGGGTCTGTTGAGGTCAGCCGCTGCAACGATAAGGGGTCGTTTACCTCTGGTGAGATGGCAAGATGGCGAGCGGTCTTACCCGTTTAAGGGATGCCGGCCTGCTATTTCGAGTCTCCGTTTAGGATCAAGGAAGAGGTGGAAAACCGATGCTCGGTCGGGTTCAGGTGCTCCCCCCTGCAGACTCTGGCGAATCAGGACTCTGCTCAGTAGAGTAAGGGCTGCGGGCTTTAGCAATTTTGGGTTCGCCCAGTTCATAGTTTCACGCTCGCTTGGAGGAGGTTTTTATGCTTGCCTTTCTCTCGAAAATTGCTAGAGCAGTTATCCGCGTGTTCACGCCTGCCAAGTCTGATCTGGTTGAAGTAGGTTACCAGCCCATTACCGATGATGTCTATCGCGCCAAAGGCTCAGCTCGCTATGCTGGGGAGCTGTAGGGCACAGTGCGAGAGCGGGTCAGGTTTTGGCACTTCAACCCTCGGGAGCAGAGCTTCAAAAGTTGGTTCGTCAGGTGGCTGTTCTACTCTCCCCGTCAATTGAGCAGAGGGGGGTGAGCTCAGAACAATCGAATAAGTGAAGAGACAGCTAAGTTTGGATGCAGGTGACGTGCATGGGGGTGGGTGGTTTCCCCTCCACTCAAGTTTTGTCGGTTCAGTGGCGGTGCCGGTGGGGTTGCCGCCACTTCTTGTTGGCTGCGAGCTGCTTGCCGCTTCTCTGCGAAAATAGCAAGGACGCTTGCAACAGATGCTTGAACGCCCTGTTTTCCTCTGTGTTGCCCTCCCTCGTGGTCTATCCCGTCACGCTAGGTGATTTGGAGCCCGTGGCCGAGGTTCTTGCCCAGGTCTTTTACCCGCCCTTGGGTCTGCAGCGCTGGCTCCACCCGATTCACAAGTTGGGCATCCGCGAGGATTTGCGCCTCAAGCTGGCGGCCAGGGATCCGCACTACTGCTGCCTGGCGGCTGCGGTGGGATGCGAGGTGGTGGCCACTGCCGAGATCTCCTTGCGGGCGATGGCCCATGGGAAGTATCCCTATCTGGCCAACTTGGCGGTGTTGCCCCCTTGGCGGCGGCGCGGGATCGCGCGGCAGCTTTTGCTCAGCGCCGAAGGAGTGGTGCAAGGTTGGGGCTATCACCAGTTGTATCTGCACGTGGTGGAAGACAATCTGGCCGCCCGGCAGCTCTACGCCCAACTGCGCTACACTCCCATCCAGCGCACCTCTCAACTTTGGCATTGGCTGGGGATCCCACCCCAGCTTTTGCTCTGCAAGTGGCTGCCGTGAAGTTATGTAAACTAGAGCTAGAAAGCTGGAGAGGTGTTGCAGTGGTTATCGAGGAAGGGGGCAGGAGCTGGCGCTGGTTGGGCCTTGTGGGGTTGTTTACGGCTTTGCTGGTGAGCTGGGCAGGGGTTCAGCCCGCTTTGGCCCAGTGGGGCACCACCCCCCTGCCGCAGATCGGGGCGCCGGCGCCGGAATTTGAGCTGCCGGATCAGTCGGGCCAGGTGCGGCGGCTGGCGGATTTTCGCGGCAAGTGGGTGGTGCTCTACTTCTATCCCCGCGACTTCACTGCCGGGTGTACCATCGAGGCGCGCCGCTTCCAGCAGGATCTGCCCAAGTTTCGGACGCTGGGAGCGGAGATTGTGGGCGTGAGCGCCGACTCGGTGGACTCGCACCGACGGTTTTGCTCGGCAGAGGGGCTGCAATTTCCTCTGCTTTCGGATCCTGAGGGCACGGTTAGCCGCGCCTACGGCTCCTGGACGGGGGAGATGGCCCTGCGCAACACTTTTTTGATCGATCCTGAGGGGATCCTGCGGGCCATCGACCCGATTGTCAACCCCTCTCGGCACAGTGCCGAGGTCTTGGCCCAACTGCAAGAGCTCGCCCAGGCTGGCTAGTCCTGGGGGCCAAAGGTCTGCTCGAACTCCTGCAGCAGCTCGTCGATCTCCTCCAAGGCTTGATTGACATCGACCCGCAAGCTGCCCAGGTCTGGCTTTTCCAAAAGCTTGACCAAGGTGGGCCGGCGCTCGCGAATGCGCTTGATGCGCTCTTTGAAGGCGGCAATTGCAGCTGTGTCCATGGCTAGAGAGATTATTTCAACTCCTCCAGACTATCGCTTTCCCACCCGGATTGTCGCCCACCGCGGGGATCACACCCACGCCGAGGAGAATACCCTGGCCGCTTTTGCGGCGGCCATCGAAGGCGGGGCCGACGGGATCGAGCTGGACGTGCGCCGCAGCCGCGACGGGATCCCGCTGGTTTTTCACGATGCCGAGCTGGAGGGGCAGCCGCTGGCGGCGCTCACTTGGGCGGAGATCCGCGCCCGCAAGCCCACGATCCCCAGCTTGGAAGAAGCGCTGCTCCACGTCAGGGGCAGGATTGCCCTCGATATCGAGCTGAAAGAGGCGGGCTACGAAGAACAGATCCTCGCCCTCATCGGCAAGCTCTTGACCCCTGCAGAGTGTGTGATCACCTCTTTTTTGCCCCAGGTGGCGCAACGGGTGAAAGCCCTTCTGGGAGGGGCTGCCCCCCAGGTTGGCCTGTTGGTGGAGGCGCAGCCGGAGGGAGAGAAGGGATCCCTCTTGACCTACTGCCGCGAGGTGGGAGCGGATTTTCTCGCCCCCCATTACTCTTGGCTGGACCTGCCGTTTTTGGCGGCGGCGGCCCAAGCCAGGATCCCGCTCTACGTCTGGACGGTCAACGATCCGGAGATCATGGCCTTCTGTTTGCGCCCGTCTGGGGAGGAGCCGCCGGTGCGGGGGCTGATCACCGACCACCCTCAGTTGGCGCTGCAAATTCGCCGCCAGCTCTGGCTGGCCGCAGAAGACTAAACCATGGGCACAAATTGCACTGGGAAGGCCCCCTTTTGCACCACCCCCTCCGGGGTTTTGTGGAGGATCAGCAAGGATTGGAATCCCTGGCTTTCGCCCACCGGCACCACCAGGGTACCTCCCACCGCCAGTTGATCCAGCAGCAGCGTCGGCAGGGTTGGGGGGGCTGCCGTCACCACGATGGCGTCGTAGGGGGCGTGTTCCGGCCAACCCTGATAGCCATCTCCCTGGCGCACCTCCACGTTGCGGTAGCCCAAGGAGGCCAGGGTTTGCTGAGCGCGGGCGGCCAAGGGAGCCAGCCGCTCCAGGCTATATACTTGCCGGGCCAGCTCGGCCAAAATGGCCGCCTGATAGCCGGATCCGGTGCCGATTTCCAGCACCACCGACTCAGGGGTGAGGCGGGCCGCCTCAGTCATAAAGGCGACAATATAGGGCTGAGAAATCGTCTGGCCGTAGCCAATGGGCAGCGGGCAATCCCTGTAGGCGCGCTCCCGCAGCTCCGGGGGAACGAAAAGGTGGCGCGGCACCTTGCGCATTGCCTCCAGCACCCGGGGATCGCGGATCCCTCGCTGCAAGATCTGCTCCCTCACCATCCGCTCCCGTTGGCCAGCCCAGGGATCCATGCCACTATCGCCGGCACAGGACTGAGGAGCGCCCAACTCGGCAGCCGGGATCCCAGCCAAGGAGTCAGAAGTCCTCTTAAAAAGAGACGAGAACAACTTTACCATTGGCGCACAACCTCCAAAGCTAACAGCTTGCCGGGATTTTCCGGGAACGCTGCGCCGTCACTTGGGATCCCTCAACTCGATCCTGGCCTACTTTCCAAAAGACTTCCAGCTTTAATCAGGCTTTTTCCCCTACCCCTTCCCGCAAGGGGATGGAAACTCCTCTTGTGCACGACTTAGCCGCAAGGATCTACCGGCTACAGCTAGCCCTTAGCAAGGTGGGGCCGTGGGGTGGTTTAGCGGTGTCTGTCAAACCAGCGCATCAGCATCGCCGCTAGGCGCTCAGGGTTGTGACGCACCAAGCCGGTCTCAGGATCCTCTTGCATGACGTTGGCCAGAACTGCCCGGCAACCTAGGTAGGCCAGCTTATCCGGATCCAGCACCACAAACTCAGAGCCATTGCGGCGGTAATGCTCCAAGGCGCGGAGAGAAGGGGGCTCCCGCTGTACCAGGACACCATCGAACAAGCGCACGCCCGCCACCCGATCCAGGGCCATGACGTGATCCCCAACGGTGTAGCCGTCGGTTTCCCCTGGCTCGGTCATAATGTTGCACACGTAGATGTGGGGCGCCATGTTCTTGGCCAGAGCTTCCACAATCTCCGGGATCAACAGGTTAGGGATGATGCTGGTGTAGAGGCTACCCGGCCCCAGCACCACAAACTCTGCCGCCTCGATGGCCTCGATCGCCTCGGGCAAGGCAGGAGGGTTGGGCGGGTCGCAGCCAATGCGGCAAATGCGCCCCCTGGCTTTAGCGATGTTGGACTCGCCCACCACGCGGCGGCCATCGCTCAACTCCGCCCAGAGGGTGACGTCCGCCAGGGTGGCCGGCAGCACCCGTCCCTGAATGGCCAAGACCTGCGAGGTGGCGGTGATGGCCCGAATCAGGTCGCCCCCGGTTACGGCGGTGAGGGCGGTGATGAACAGGTTGCCGAAGCTGTGCCCGCTCAGACCTTCCCCAGCCTGGAAGCGGTATTGAAACAGCTCCGTGAGCAGCTTTTCTTCGTTGGCCAAGGCGGTGAGACAGTTGCGGATATCTCCAGGGGGCAACACGCCGATCTCCCGCCGCAAGCGCCCTGAGGAGCCGCCGTCATCGGCCACGGTGACAATGGCGGTGATGTTGGAGCTGTAGTGCTTCAACCCCCGCAGCAGGTTGGAAAGGCCGGTGCCGCCCCCCAGCACCACGATGCGAGGGCCACGACTCAGACGTCGCCGCGACAGGAGCTTATCCACCAGCGCCTCGTCTCCTTCTGGGATCAGCACATCTTCGATGGAGCGCATGGCGCTGCGAAAGCCCAGCACCACCATCACCAAGCCGATCCCGGTCACCAAGGGGCCGCTGATGTTGTTGGGGATCCAGGTGGTGATCAGGCGCAGGGTGATGTCGATTAATCGCTTGAGGCGAAAGATGGGGGTCAGCTCTGTCCAGATGGCGATGCCCAGCACCATCAGCAGCACGCCCCCCACGGCTAGGGTGAGCCAGCGCTTGACCGCCAGACCAGGGAAGAGCCATTTCCAGCCATTTCCCGGCCAAGTGGCCTGGCGACGGCGAGGCCCCCACACAGTGGACTTGTTGCTGGGCGCGGGCTTAGTCATGGGGAGGTGCAGGAACGCCGGCCAAAGGGATCCTAACCTGTTGCTGTTCTACGCCAGCGGCAGGGGGTGGCGGGCCAAAGCGGGCCTCCAGCTCCCGCTGCGAATCCAGCAAATGGCGGTGCTGCACCTGGATGTTCAGGGCAGGCAGGGCAGGGTTGTCGGTGGGGACAGCCCAGGGCCGCAGATCTTCAGCCAGGCGCTCCACCAGAGCCACAGAGCGGTGTTGCCCGCCGGTGCAGCCGATGGCCACGGTCAGGTGAGGCCGTCGTTCTGCTCGGTAGTGGGGCCAGAACGCCTGCACCAGAGAAAAGATCTGCCGGTAGGTGGATTGGGTAACTGGATCCGCAAAGAGGAACTCCTGCAGAGGCGGATCCTGGCCGGTCAAGTGGCGCAGATGGGGCTGAAAGAAGGGATTGGGCAAAAAGCGCACGTCGAACAGCAAGTTGGCATCGGGGGGGGCACCGTACTTGAAGCCGAAGCTGACCAGCCTCAGGTTGAGCGGCTGTGGGATCCCGTGGACCAGGGCTTGTAATTGCTGCCGCAGTTGCTGGCTGTTCAGCTCAGACGTATCCAGGAGGTGGGTGCAGCGCTCCCGCACGGGGGCCAGATCGCGCACTTCCTGCTCAATGGCCTCCAACAGGCCAAGGCCAGGGCGGTGAGGGTGGGGGCGGCGGTGGGCGCTGAGACGGTTGAGCAATACCAGGGGACGAGCCTCCAGAAAGAGGAAAGGGATCCCTTGCGCTTGCCGCCAGCGGTCAAAGGCAAGGAACTGCTCCCGATATTCCGGGGTGTGGAGGTTTAGGCTCACCGCTAGAGCAGGGTGGCGAGGCCGGATTGCCTCGATTAAATAAACGGCCTGGTCAGGCGGGATCCCTTCCAAGCCGGTGTAGCCCAGTTGTTCCAATTGCTGGATGGCCAGGGTTTTCCCGGATCCCGTCAGCCCGGCAATAACGAGAACAGGCGAGGTCGCGGCGGTCGGTCTAGTCGCTTGATCGTCCATGCAGCCTATTCTAGGGCGAGGGGGAGCCGAAAAACCGGATGCCAGGCGCTCAAGTCTGGGAGGCTGTTGCGGCTTCTCTGTCCGTTTTCTCCGCCGGCCCCGGGAGGGGGGCGCTGGGGCAGAGATCGGCCAGAAAACACTGTTCGCAAAGGGGCTTGCGGGCGGTGCAAATGGCCCGCCCATGCTCGATCAGGCGAATGGACCAATTTTCCCAGTCGGCTTGCGGCAACAACTGCATCAGATCCCGCTCGATGCGCACGGGATCCTCGTGCTCGGTGAGGCCGAGGCGACGGCTGAGGCGCTTGACGTGGGTATCGACAGTCACGCCAGCGTTGATGCCAAAGGCATGGGCCAGGACCACATTGGCCGTCTTGCGGGCCACCCCCGGCAGAGTGAGCAGCTCCGGCATGGTGCGGGGCACCTGGCCGCCGAAGTCCGTCACGATCTTGCGGCAGGCCTCTTGGATGTGTTTAGCCTTGTTGCGGTAGAAGCCGGTGGGACGGATCAGGGCCTCGATCTCCTCCCGCGGCGCCGCCGCCAGCGCCTGGGCATCGGGAAAGCGGCGAAACAGCTCCGGCGTAACTTGGTTGACTCGCTCGTCGGTGCACTGTGCAGACAAAATGGTGGCCACCAGCAGTTGCAGCGGCGTTTCGTAGTGGAGGGCACAGGTAGAGTTGGGGTAATGGCGCTTCAGCCGGATCAGGATCTCCAAAGCCCGCTGGCGCAAAGCCCGCTTGCCGCTCATCTGCAACTAGCCCGACCCGGTGACGATGGCAAGGGTGTCCTTGAAGATCAGCACTACCCCCAGCCCCAGCAGCAGCACCAAGCCCGTCTGCATCACCCGTTCCTCCAGTTCTTTGGGCAGCCGCTTGCCGCGGATCGCTTCCAAGATCAAAAAGGCGATGTGTCCCCCATCCAAGGCGGGCAGGGGCAACAGGTTGAGAATAGCCAGGTTGATGCTGATCAAGGCGGTGAAATTAAACAAGCTGGCAGCATCGTCCCGCGCCAGATCCGCGCCGAGCTTGACAATCCCCACCGGGCCGGATACCTGGGTGGCGGTGTTTTGGAAGTTCTGCAGGAGCTGCTGCAGGCCACTGAGGTTCATCATCACCAAGCGCTGGTAGGCGTTCCCGGCTTCGGCAAAGATCTCTGCCGGGCTCTGAGCCGGGCGCAGTGTCACCTCTTGGTTGGGGGCCAGGTTGACCCCAATGGCCACCACCTCTCCCCGCATCTCGGGAGTCACCGTGATCTCCAGAATGGGATCCCCCTCCCCTCGCTGCACCTGCAGGGGGACGGGCCGGTTTTGGCGGCGGCGGATCAACGCCTGAAAATCATTGAGAGCTGCCAAGGCCGAGGCCTCGTCGGCAACCGTGCTGTAATCGTGGTCGGCTGCCCGCAACACCACATCTTCCGCCTGCAAGCCGGCCCGCTCCGCCGGGCTATCCGGCATCACCTGGGCGATGAGAATGCCGGGATGGATGCGCGTCACCGATGGGATCCCCAGCGTGGCAAACATCAGCACCAGCACCAGATAGGCGAAGGCCAGGTTGGCCATCACCCCCGCGCTCATCACCACCAGGCGATCCGCGACAGGGCGATTCTTCAGCAGATCCGGGTCGTCGGGCGGGTAGGGAGAGCGCTCGTCATCGTCGGGAAAGCCCACGTAGCCCCCCAACGGCAGGGCGCGAATGGCGTACTCCGTCTCCTTGCCCTGGTAGCGCCACAGCACCGGGCCAAATCCCAGCGAAAAGCGGTTGACGTGGATCCCTTGGAGTTTGGCTGCGGCGAAGTGTCCCGCCTCATGCACCAGGATCAGCAGGGCGAGAATGGCGATGGAGAGGAGAACAGGCATGGGCTGGCTTGAAGGAGAGAAGGAAAAAAAGAGCAAGAGGCAGAGAGCCACAGCGACGGCTGCACCTGCCGCCTTAAGGAACCAAGATAACAGACCAGAAGCGGCAGAGCCCTCAGAACACTTGTTCTACTTCCAGGATGTCGGGAATGCTCTCCCGCAACTTGCGCTCGATGCCCATTTTTAAGGTCAGGGTGGAGCTGGGGCAGGCGCCACAGGCCCCCTGTAGGCGCAGCTTCACCACCGGGCCGTCGATTTCCACCAGCTCTACGTTGCCGCCATCGGCTTGCAGGTAGGGGCGCAGCTCGTTGAGGACTTTTTCCACATTTTCGGCCGTTAGTTCCAGTGCTTGTGCCATAGTTGCTTCCAGCTCTGCTGAGACCTTGCCTGGGATGTCGAGATGTTGATTGTAGCGATTTCTCGCCAGACCCCTCAAGCCAGGGAGGGATCGCCCTTCTTCAGCATAGTCTCCTTCTTTCGGGGTGGGGGATGAGATCCCTCTCTTCAGCCAGAAGACTAGAATAGGACTCAGATTTGCCTGTTGCGAGCAGCAGACCCAAGCCTATTCTGAGCAGGGGCGCTTTCTTCGCCATGTTAGATGTCTTACTGATTGTGATCTTCATGTTGGCCGGGGCGGGTCTTGGATTCTACGGCCTGGATCTGCTCCCTCCTGCCGCCATTCAGGGGGCCAATGTGGAGGGGGCGCGCGTGGTTACCAGCGGCTTTGGTGTCCTAGCGGGTTTGGCTTTTGGATCCTTGGTGCGCTGGGGCTACCGCCGCTTCGAGGCCAATGTACGCTCGCTGCCGCCGGATGTGTTGATCAGCCGCTCGGTGGGGTTGGTGATCGGCCTGGTGATTGCCAACTTGGCCATGGCTCCTGTCTATTTGTTGCCCCTGCCTCAGCAGCTCAATAGCTTTATCGAGCCGCTGGCCTCCGTCTTTTTTAGCTTGTCCTTTGCCTACTTGGGGGTGAGTTTGGCCGATACCCATGGCCCTGCGCTCTTGCGCCTGTTCAACCCCAACTACGCCCTGCAGGCGGCCGCAGAGGGCAGTGTGGTGGCGGCCAGCCCCAAGGTTTTGGACACCAGCTCCATCATCGACGGGCGCGTGGCCCAGTTGATCGAGACAGGCTTTTTGGAGGGAACGCTGGTGATCCCTCGCTTTGTTATCGCGGAGCTGCAAACCATCGCCGACAAAGCCGATCCGCAAAAACGGGAGCGAGGCCGCAGAGGGTTGGATACGCTGCAAGCCCTGCGCCAGGCCTATCCCGACCGCTTTGTGATTCACGAAGCCAACTACCCGGATCTGGCCACCGTGGACGAGAAGCTGGTGCGCCTGGCCCAGAATGTGGGGGGAACGCTGGTGACCACCGATTACAACCTGAAGAAGGTGGCCACACTGCAGGGGATCAAGGTGCTCAACGTGAACGAGCTGGCCGAAGCCTTGCGGCCCATCTACATTGCCGGCGACAGCTTCGATATCAAGATCACCCGCGAAGGGAAGGAGCCGGGCCAGGGGGTTGGCTATCTGGAGGATGGCACGATGGTGGTGGTGGAAGAGGGACAGCGCTCTCTGGGCAAGACTCGCTCGGTTGTGGTGACCAGCGCCATTCAAACCTCGGCGGGCCGGATGCTCTTCGCCCGCCTCAACAAGGACTCCAGCCCAGCTTCCTCTGCGAAAACCTGAGGCTTCAGGCCGAAGAGCTTTGTTTTCCCGACGCAATGATGGCCTCTCCCCCAATGGGCGTCCTCCAACCGGATCTGATTTTCTACACCCAGGATCGCCAGCAGCGTTTCTGGAGTTTTTATTGGGAGGGTGCTGAGAACTACGCCATCTACCCGCAGCAGATCCTGAGCGGACAGCAAAGCTGGGAGGTGGCCAATGCGGAGGAGTACGAAGCCAAGCTCAGGCAGGTGTTTGCGAGCGGGGATCCCTTGCAGCATCAGTGTCAGGTGATTTCTCCCCGCTACAAGTTGCACTTGCATCTTTGCCTCAACCCGGTGCGGGACATGGAGGGGGAGGTGGTGGCCGTGTCGGTAGTGGGCAAGGTGTTGGGGGCGACGCCTTTCAACTTGGCCGGCGGAGCCGGCAGCCCCCCTGCCCAGCGCCATCCCCTCCTGACCGAGCCGGTGCCGGGGATCACGGCGCAGTTGCTGCGCAACATCGGCCACTCCCTCGGCATCCGCGAGCTGTGCCAGCAGACGGTGGAGCAGTTGGGCCAGTTGTTCGGGGCGGATCGCTGCCTGCTGGCCCTCTACGAAATGGGGCAGGACTCCCTCACAGTCAATGCTGAGTACCGCCGCAACCCGGGGGATCCCTCGCTGTTGAACCAGACCTTGCGTCTGGCGGATCACCCGCCTCTGCTGCAAGCCCTTCGTCAAGAAGAGCCGGTGGTGATGGGACGCCATCTGGCCATCGCCATGTCTTACCGGGGCTATGCCAACAGCCTGCTCTGGCTGGAAGTGTTGCCCCCCAACGAAGCCCCCCTCTGGCAGGCCGGCCACCTTCAGGTGCTGCAGAGCATCGCCACCTACCTGGGCACCGCCATTGCCCACGCCATTTTGCTGGATCAAAGTCGCCAACTGGCCACTCGCCTGCAGTTGGCCAACCAGACACTGCGCCAGAAAAACAAAGAGCTGGAGCAGGCCCGCGCCCAAGCAGAATCGGCCAACCAACTGAAAAGTCAATTCTTGGCGAATACTTCCCATGAGCTGCGCACCCCTCTCAACGGGATCATCGGCTTTATTAGGCTGGTGCTGGACGGGATGGCCGAAAGCCGAGAAGAGGAGCTGGACTTTTTGCAGGAGGCCTACCGCTCGGCCCTGCACCTGTTGGCCTTGATCAACGACGTGCTGGACATCGCCAAGATCGAGGCGGGCAAAATGCAGTTGCAGTTTGAGCCCTGCGACCTGCGCGCCTTGTTCAAGGATGTGGAGGCCAAAACCGGCCTGCAGGCCAAACAGAAGGGATTGCAACTTAGCTTCCACCTGCCCCCCACGCCGGATCGGATTTGGCTGTACGGAGATTACCAACGCCTGCTGCAGGTGATGCTCAATCTGGTGGGCAATGCCATCAAGTTCACCCCCAAAGGCTCGGTGACGGTACGAGCCGACCTCCTTCCCGGCGACCCGGGGATGGCCCGCATCCGCGTCATCGATACCGGGATCGGCGTGTCGCTGGAAAAGCAGCAGAAGCTGTTTCAGGCCTTCACCCAGGTGGATGGCTCCACCACCCGCCAGTACGGCGGCACCGGCTTGGGCCTAGCCATCAGCCAACGGCTGGTGGAGGCAATGGGGGGAGAGATCAACTTCTATAGCCTGGGCGAAGGGCTGGGATCCACCGTCACTTTTACCGTGCCCCTCTACCGCCAGCCGCTCCCAGGGGGGGAGGCGAGCCCAGCTCAAGAAGGCCCCCCAGAGGCTACGAATCCCAACCTAATGCCCTATCCGGCCCAGTGCTGATCCACCGATGCCCTATCCCCGCAAACGGTTTGGCCAGCATTGGCTTAAGGATCCCGCGGTTCATGAGGCGATTGTGCGGGCCGCCCAGTTGCCGCCTCCTCAGAGGGATCCTGCGTGGGTTCTGGAGATCGGCCCCGGCACCGGGCAGTTGACGCAGCGGTTGCTGGCCCAGGGCGTACATGTGGTGGCGGTAGAGATCGATCGGGATCTGTGTCGGCTGCTGCAAAAGCGCTTCGCCGACCAACCCCGCTTTCACTTGGTGGAAGGAGATTTTCTTCGCCTGCCGCTGCCGCCTCAGCCCCGCCTGCTGGTGGCCAATATCCCCTATAACCTCACTGGCCCAATTTTGGAGAAAGTGTTGGGATCCCCGGCCCAGCCGGTGAGGCAGTTTGAGCGCATCGTCTTGATGGTGCAAAAAGAGCTGGCCGAGCGCCTGCAGGCCGGCCCTGGCAGCAAAGCCTACGGCGCTCTGAGTGTACGGGTGCGCTACTTGGCCGAGTGCGAGCTCATCTGCCGCGTGCCCCCCAGCGCCTTCCGGCCTCCTCCCCAAGTGGAATCGGCAGTGGTTCGCCTCACTCCCCGCCCCGCCCCCACCCCCGCCCGCGATCCCCGCTGGTTCTCCCAACTGGTTTGCCAGGGCTTCTCCGCCCGCCGCAAGCAACTTGTCAATGCTCTGGGAGGCCTCGTGGATCGCCAGACCGTGGCCGCCGCTCTGGCTCAGCTCCGCCTCAGCCCCACGGCCCGTGCCGAAGAGCTGGATCTGCCCGATTGGCTGGCCCTGAGCGATCTGCTGCTGGAGCAGACACCTAGGATGGCTGCCGTTTCCGGCGAGGGAAAACCGCGGTAGGGTGAGAGGAAGTCCTCAAGGGTTTTTCACCAGACCCCAAAACAACCTATGCTCAACAACCAAGGCAGACAGATCCTTGTAACTGGCGGTACCGGTGGGCTCGGGTTGGGAGTAACCCCCGTGCTCCTGGACACAGGGGCAGAGTTGACCTTGACCTACCGCCAAGAGGAGGAGTTGGCTGTTTTGCGGCAGCGCCTGCCGGCCAATAGCCTGGATCAGGTGCGCTTTGTGCAGGTGGATTTGCTGAACGAAGCCGCTGTGGCACGGCTCATCGACGATCTGCCCCGCGTCGATGGTTTGGTGCACCTGGTGGGCGGCTTTGCCATGGGCCCCACTCACGAGTACAGCCTAGAAGATTGGCGGCGCGATTTTGACCTCAACCTCACCACCACCTTCCTGGCCTGTAAGCACAGCCTGCGCAAGATGTGGCAACAGGGTTATGGACGGATCGTGACGGTGGCCTCCCGAGGGGCGGTAGAGCCGGGATCCCAACTGGCCGCCTACTGTGCTTCCAAAGCGGGGGTGGTGGCCCTGACCCGCACCATTGCCGCCGAAACCAAAGGCACCGACATCACCGCCAACGTCATCCTGCCCAGCATCATCGACACGCCGGCCAACCGGGCTGCCATGGGCTCCGAGCAGGCGGAGCTGTGGGTAAAGCCCGAGTCGATCGGGCAGGTGATCGCCTTTTTGGTCTCGGAAGCGGCGCGGGATCTGAGAGGGGCGGCGATCCCGGTGTACGGCAATGTCTGAGCTGCTTGGTTGACCGCGCCCCCAGACGGCCTTCATGATACGAGGGTAGAGGCTTATTTTCGTGCCGTTTTCCTATGCTGAAGCGATGGTTCTTGGGGGGCTGGCGTCAGCAAATTGGCCGCATTGAGGTAACAGGGGTGATCGATGGCAGAACCCGAGAGCGGGTTCTCAAAGCCTTGCAAGAGGTGGAAGAAAGACAGATCCCTGCCGTGGTGTTGCGCATCGACAGCCCCGGTGGGACAGTGGCAGACTCCCAGGAAATCTACAATGCCCTCTCGCGTCTGCGGGAACGCAAGGGCACGCGCATTGTGGCCAGCTTTGGCAACATCGCTGCCTCTGGAGGGGTTTACATTGCCATGGGAGCCGAGAAAATTGTCAGCAACCCCGGCACCATCACCGGCAGCATCGGCGTCATTATCCGCGGCAACAATCTCGAACGGCTGCTGGACAAGATAGGGATTTCCTTTAAGGTCATCAAGTCCGGCCCCTACAAGGATATCCTTTCCTTTGACCGCGAGCTGACCCCAGAAGAGCGCAACATCCTCCAAGAGTTGATCGACATCACCTACGGCCAATTTGTGCAAACCGTTGCTGCCGCTCGCCGGCTAAGCGTGAATGTGGTCAAAACCTTTGCCGATGGCCGCATTTTCAGCGGCGAACAAGCTCTGCACCTGGGCGTGGTGGATCGCCTGGGCACAGAAGAGGATGCCCGCCTCTGGGCCGCGGAGCTGTCAGGGTTGCCGCCCGATGCGAAGTTCTGCGATCTGCTCCCACGGCGCAGGGGTTGGGCCCGCTTGCTACCGGCGGCAGAGGCATTGGCGCGTCTGCAATTTGAGGTAAGCACCTCAGGCCTGCCCCTGTGGCTCTACACCGGTTCTTGAGAGACGGCCTCCACAACTGTGAGGATTGGTTCTCCCGCCCCCAACCCTTATGCCGGCATAAGAGAGCAGTTGGGAAGCAAAGCCAGAAGCCGCTTTGCCACCTGCTCCTGGCCGGGGGCTTGCGGCGGTGCGTCTGGCTGGCCGGAGTTACTCCTCTATTTGCCAGGGATCCTGCGCCAACTCCTCGTCGAAGATGCGGGGGGGACGCACCGCCATCAGCACTTGGCCCAGCAGGGGAGAGGGGGGCGAATCCTCTATCCACTCCACCGCCACAGCTCCCCCTCGATCCACCAGGAAAACCCCTGCCCTCCCTTCCCAGGTGCGAACGGCGCGATCCGCCACCAGCAAAATCGGATCCTGTTCTTCTTCAGGGGCCACCGGCCAGCCCAACAGGGATCCCAGCAAACCATTGTCCACCTGCAGGGCGACTGGGTCGGCGGCCCTTTGAATGGCCGGCCAAGCGGGCAAGGCCATCCACGTCTGCCCAGCCACGCTGGTGACCCAACCAAAAAGGCCTTGAGGCTCAACGGCAGGGATCTGCTCCCAGGTGGCGGTAGAAAGAGGCAGGGATCCGGCCACCGGCAGCAGACGGGGCAGATCCTCTTCCGGGCGAAACACCGAAAGCCTGGGCAACGGCTTGCGCTGGGGTTGGGAGCCGGGAGCCAACGTCGACAAGAGCCGCTCAACCTGTTGGCGGGCTGTTTCGCTGTGGGCATACTGAAAGGCGCGGCCAATGGCCCGGGTTCGCTCCTGGAGATCGCGGGTTTCCTGGGCAGTTTTCCAGGCTTGGTAAGCCACCGCATCGCCGGGGTGATCCGTGAACCCTTCCGGGAGCTGCCGCAGTTGGGCATAGTTTTTCACAGCCCGGGCGATCTCGTGGGCCTCATCGGCACCCAGGTTGCGGCTGACAACCAGCTCCGCCACCCGGACGCGATCCTGAGGCGAGAGGATGCGCAACTCGTAGAGAATATCGCTGCCTTTGTGGGCAAAGTGCTCCAAAACGGCTGAGCTGGCTCCTGCTTTCGCCATTCCTTCGTAAACCTGGGCGGCGACAACGATCTGGTTTTGGTGGGCGGGCTCAAACCCGGTCGCCTCGAAGATGGCCTGGGGAGTCATTTTCTGTCGTTGCAAGCTTTGGCAGGCCTTTGCCCAATCCAGCCACCCCCCCTCTTTGCGCTGCAGCCGGCCCATCAACAGGCTGGGATCCTCCTCCGGGGCAGTGGGTTCCGGCAAATGCTGACTCATGGCCAGGCTTCCTCCGCAACGACAATAGCCCAAAATGAACGCATACAGAACCAACCCATCCAATACAGTAAACTACCCCATGGCTATAGCTTGCTTCCGCGAAGCGGTAGCCGGGGGCTTTGGGAAATCCTGTAGCCGGCAAGCCAGCCGCGGATCCCTGGGCTGGTTGATAAGGGCAGCCTCAAATAACATAGGCCTACGGCCCACTAACGCGGGGGGCAGCGTTGGAGCTCGCATCCCCTTCCCGCCCACGTGCAAGAGTGACCCCGCAACCGCTGGCCAACCTGCAAACACAAAAGGATAGCTCGGTAGCCTCGTACTTTAGGGCGGGGCGGAAAAGCCCGTAGGCAACTTGAGTTGCTCATAATGGTATCGTTGTTACCGAGGCGTGCCGTTCCCAGGCAAGCACCTCATCACGATGAAAAACTCGACCGGTGGCCAGCGTCTGGGAGATGCCAACGTCTCAGCCAACCTGCAAGGACTCTGCCCCCTGACGCGATCAGAAAAGTCAGCAGAACCTTGGGGCCTTGCCTCAAGGAACTGTCTAGCTAGAGGCGCTTTGGCAGCGCCTTTACGAGCCCGTTTGTGAACTACGTTAAGCATCCCCCGCCTTCCGGCGGAGGGAGTGTCAATTGCTCTCGGCGCTCTCTCGGCACTCGCCCTCCGTCACCTGAATTCGATGAAGTAGCCGCGCCTTTTCTCCTCCCCTGACCCCCCATCCAGATCCAAAGGGATCCCTCTCCCGCCATACCAGAAGATGAACTGGGGTGGGCAAAGCAAACTAGCTCATGCTGACCCGGCTGCGGTCATAGGTGAGACGGAAGGTGGGATGCACCTTTCCTTGGATGCGGTTCCAGAAGTTGCGCACATTGGCCTGCAGGCCAACCCGCTCCGTGCCACGCACCAACATGGCTTGCTGACGAACCCGAATCGCCCGTTGGTGGCCCATCATCAGGCGGCGAGCCAGCTCATCCAGAACGTGAGAACGGCCAGGAGCAGGTGCCTCGGCTGTCTGAACGGTTTGAGCCGGCGCTGCAGCAGCTTCGGAACGATAGGCCGCGCCCCGATAGAGCAGGTCAAGCTTGGTGGGCAAAACCACCGGCTTGCTCAGGTGGCGAAATCGCCAGTCCAGCCCCCGATAGCGACCCCCCACTTTGCCCGGAGAAACAGTCACCGTCGCCGGCGAGTGGGTGTAACCAACGCCACGGTAAGAGAGTTCCATGATCTTCATCTTCGCCTCCAAACGTATATGGTCTGTATCCACTTCACTTCCTGAGGAGTGACCCGAGATGTCCCGTGGACAGTCCCAAGGGTTAAGGCGCGTTCCTTCGGGATAGCTCCCTACTTCCGTCCTCCGGCTGCCGTCTTGCTCCACGATAAGCCAAACAGCAGGCGAGAGGATGAACGATTTCTTTCTACATTTTGTATTATAAGCTACGGTTTTGAGGTATTGCCACCAACTTTTAACGAAAATTTCCACTGATCCTCCCTTTGGCTGGCCAAGAACCCAGCCTGAATGAGGCGGGATCCCCTGCGGGAGCCGGTTTGCAGCGCTTTGGGTTGGGCCCAGCCTTCCACTCTGTCCGCAGGGCCGAAGAAAGCATTATCGTGGAAGAATCCTCAGGATTGGCTACAAAAGTTCATACTCCTGGTGGGGTGTCTCTGTGCAGGAAGACTTTCGCCTGATTCTGGACATCGTGACAGTGTTGGCGGCAGCGGCGGCGGGTGGTTTTCTGGCAGCGCTGCTGAGGCAGCCGGTGTTGCTTGGGTACCTGCTGGCAGGGATCCTGGTGGGACCAACGGGGCTGGGGTGGATCAAGGAGTTGGTGCAGGTGGAAACCCTGGCCCAGTTTGGGGTGACCTTTTTGCTGTTCAGCCTGGGAGTGGAGTTTTCCCTCAAAGAGTTGCGCCAGGTGCGGGGGATCGCCATTGGCGGCGGCGCTTTGCAGATCGGCCTGACCATCGCGATCACGGCGGCGCTGGCAGTGGCCAGCGGCTGGCTGACGCCGGTGCAGGGGATCTTCCTGGGGGCAGTGCTCTCTTTGTCTTCCACAGCGGTGGTGCTCAAAAGCCTCACCGAGACCAACCAGATGGGCACGCCCCAGGCTCACGCCATGCTGGGGATCTTGATTGTGCAGGATCTGGCGGTGGGGCTGATGCTAGCGGTGTTGCCGGCTTTGGATTGTCCTTTGCCGGAGCTGGCGGGATCCCTGGCCAAGGCGCTGGCGGAGATTGGCCTGGTGGGGCTGGGGGCGGTGGTGGGCGGGATGTGGCTGGTGCCCGCTTTCCTGCGCCTTTTGGCGCAGCAGGAGAGCAAGGAGGTGTTTTTGTTGGGGGTGATCAGCCTCTGCGTGGGGATTGCCCTGTTGACAGAGCGGCTGGGCATTTCCAGCGAGATCGGGGCCTTCCTGGCCGGGCTGATGATCTCAGAAGTGGAATACGCCGACCAGACCCTGGCCTATGTGGAGCCGCTGCGGGATGTGTTTGCCGCCCTCTTTTTTGCCGCCATCGGCATGCTCATCGATCCCAGCTTTATCGCTGCCCACCTGCCCTTAATCTTAGGGTTAGTGGGGCTGGTGATGGTGGGCAAGTTTTGCCTGGTGGCCCCTTTGGCCGGTCTGTTCGGCTACCCGCTCCCCTCAGCGGTGTTGGTGGGGCTGGGCCTCTCGCAGATCGGCGAGTTCTCCTTTGTCCTGGCCAGCGAAGGGCAAGCGCTGGGGCTGGTGTCGCGGCAACTGTATTTGCTCGTCGTCAGCACCACCGCCGTTACCCTGCTGGTCACTCCCCTTCTGCTCAGGGGCGCGCCGCGGCTGCTGGCAAAATTACAAGGGATCCCTTTCTTTGCCCGTTGGCTGGAAGCGAGCGAGCGGCCCCGCGCCCTGTCCCCCGACGCTCCCCAACAGGATCACGTGGTGGTGTGCGGCTATGGACAGGTGGGGCAGGACATCGTGCGCATCCTGGAAGCCCGTCGCCATCCCGTCTTGGTGATCGACCAGTCGGAACGGGTCATCCAACACCTGCGCTCCCGTGGGATCCCCTATCTCTACGGCAATGCCGCCAGCGCCCCGGTGCTGGAGAAAGCTGGCCTGCCCCGCGCCCGCGCCCTGGTGATCGCCCTGCCGGATCGCCTGAGCATGCGCCTTTGCCTGAAACGGGCGCTGGAACTGGCGCCCCACCTGGATGTGGTGGTGCGGGCCACCCATGAAGAGGACATCGAACAGCTCTATCAGTTGGGGGCCAGGGAAGTCGTCCACCCGGAATTTGAGGCCAGCCTGGGCTTGTGCAGCCATGTGCTGCTGAAGCTGGACGAGCCCCTGGAGGTCATCCAGCAGGAGATTCTGGCCATCCGCAGCAGCCACTACCGCGATTTGCGCCCTCCTTACCCCAGTTGTCTGATCCCCACCCCCGTGAGCTGGCCGGCGCAGCCCCCATCCCCGCCGCTCCTCGGCCATGCCAACGGCAGCCGCGACAGCGGCCCACCCGAGCCTGCGACCGCCTGGTGGGAGCACTGGCAGCGCCCTGTACAGCCGGAATGGGCAGGGATCTCGGGCTCGGCTGAGTAGATAGAGACAAAACCCCTCTCAGGGGAGCTAACCAGGATAGGGGATCCGCAGGAGCTGGTTGACCGGTGGGTGAGCCACCTGCACCTGTTTGCCGTCCGGCCACTGGATCTGGATGGCTTCTACTGCCGACTCGGATCCCAGGCCAAAATGGGCCACCGGCTCCATCTGGCAGAGGTAGCCGCTGCCGGCGTCGATGGGTCGGATCTGCGTGCGGGTAGAGGTAACCAGGCGTACCAAGGCGCCGCGGGCTGGGGATCCCTGGCGGGTGAGGGGCAGAACTCTCAGCCAGTTGTTGCCAGGGGCCAGCGGACGGTAGAAGCTCAGGGGCTGGGCGCCCGATTCTCCGTGGGCAACGAGCAGCTCTAGGCAACCGTCCCCATCCACATCCGCCACCGCCGCTCCCGTCCCCAGTCCCTGCGGCTCGACAGCATCTCCCATGTCGATAGCCTGCCAGCAGCCGGAGCGCCAGCCAAACAGCCGGTTGGGCTCGCCGATGTTGTTAAAAAACAGCTCTGGGTAACCGTCGTTGTCGAAGTCGGCAGCGATCACCGTGCGGATGCGGGAGGGCCTGGCCAGCTCGGGAGGGGCCACATTTTTGAAGACGCCGCTGGAAGTTTGGATCCAGAGGCGATGCGGCCCTTCCCAGTTGCCGTACACCAGGTCCAACCGCCCGTCCCCATCCAGATCCACCGCTGCCACCCCCCGTCCGTGCTCGCCGGGATCCGCCAACCCCACCTCGGCGGCAATTTCCTCAAAGGTGCCATCCCCGCGGTTGCGAAACAAAAAGTTGGGCCCCTGCTCGTTGACGGCAAAAATGTCCATCCGCTGGGAAACCAGGGGCACGGCCACCAGCCCCCGCCCTCCCGTTACCCGGTTTACCCCCGCCTCTGGCGCCACATCGGCGATCATCTGGCCGGCGGACAGCTCGTAAAGGCGCATGGGGCCGCCATAGTTGGCCACGAAAAACCCGTACCGCCCCTGGCCAAAGCGATCCACGCAGGCCACCGAGCGACCTGCCGTCAAGTTGAGGGCATCTTGGTTGTGGGGCAGAGAGAACAGATCCACCCAACGGGATCCCTGCCAGTCGAAGAGGCGATCCCCAAAGCGCTTGCGCCCGCCGAAGGTATCAGTATTCAAGACGTAGAGTTCTTCTTGCCCGTCGCCGTCGAAGTCGCCGGCAGCCACCCCAATGGCCATCCGCCCTGCATCGGCCAGAGTATCGTCCACCAAATCCACCAGCGCCTGGCCGTTCCACTTCAAAACCCGATTCGGGCCGCGGAAGCCGCACACAAACAGCTCAAAAGCCCCGTCCCGATCCACATCGCAAATGGCAACTCCATAGGAAAAAGCAGGCGGGTTGAACTGGATGAGGGAGCTGCAATCTTGGAACATGGGGATCCCGTCGTAGGAGAGGCAGGAACTGGTGGGGCTCCAGACTCTAATGGTATGCTAGATCCTCGCTGTCGCTTCCCTTTCAACCATGCCACGCATCAAATCTGCCATCAAGCGCGTCAAGATTGCGGAGCGAAATCGCCTGCGCAACAAAGCTACCAAAGCCATGGTGCGCGCGCTGATGAAAAAAGTCATTTCTCTCTCCTCTGCTTACGCCGCCAACCCCCAACCGGAAACCCTGCAGGAGATTCAAGCGGCGATGAGCGCTGCCTTTAGCCGCATCGACAAAGCGGCCAAAACAGGGGTTCTCCACAAAAACACAGCCGCCCGTCGGAAGGCGCGTTTGTCTCGGATCGTGCAACGATCCCTGGCCGCCACAAGTGCCTCCTAAGACAGGGTCTTGGACGGGCAGGGCCCAAAGGTCTCTACTGCTGCCCCGGAAGCAAGCTTGAGCATTTGCTTACCGAGCTTTTGTTTGACACTCCCACCCAGGGGATTCTTACGCAGCCCAAAATGAACTCGTAAAGGCGCTGTCAAGACGCCCCCAGACAGTCTTTTGAGGCATAACCTCAAAGTTCTGCTTGCTTCGGATCTGTCTGGTTGCGCCGCTGTTGGTTGACACGCTTCTGGATCCCCCGCCCCCACACCCCCCGTATACGGGGGGATGGACCTACATACCTGCACAGCCAAGTTGCTGGACAGCCCAAACCGTGCATGGATTTCGCGGTCGCTCAGAGACTGAAGCTGAAGAGCGTTGGTTATCTTCTCTGGCGTGTTTTGGTTGGCAGGCCTGGGCAAAGGCATCCAAAGTTGCATCCAGCTTTGTGGCTTGCGAGGCAGATACCTTGAGCTTGCAGAAGACAGTCAGGACTTGGGTCATGCAGGTTATATTAGGCGCTATCCCTCCCCACCGTACAGACGATGGGGAATCCCGCGCGTTTTCTTGAAATAGAACTGACCGCGCGGCCACTGTCGGTGGCGGAAGCAATGCGGGAAATCCGGGATCCTGTATCGGCCATGGCCCAGAAGCTGCCGATGCTTTTGGCCGTAGAGGTGCCCAGGGGAGATTCTACTGTCTCAGAGTCGGGGGATTTCTCCTGGGAAGCGATCAACACCGCCGCTTCCCCACCCTGCCGGGCTACCGCTGGAGTGGAAGGTTCCAGCGTGGGCTGAGAGGCTTCTGCTGGGCAGGTGAAAGATGACTGCGGCGGCCTCTTGCCAGGGGAGGTTTGTGGGGCCTTGCCTGTCCTGACGGCAGGGGGTACGGGAGGAGCCTTGCCGGCGATCTTTCCCCATAAAGCCTGGAGGAGTTGCCACATGGCTAAGTTGGCTCCTGAGCGAAAGGGCAGCGAGGGATGGTGCTATCCTGCCATGCTCTGACCTGAGAATCCACCCCCTCTGCAAGCCTTGCTAGAGCAAAGTCATAACGAGTATGATTAAGGAGCTTACCTAGGGAGAGAATTCACCATGGCGCAAATTCGCGAGATTCCCTTGGCCCAAATTCGTCGCCCCTTGCCGCGGCAGACGGATCCGGAGAAGGTGCGGGCACTGATGGCTTCCATCGAAGCAATCGGGCTGCAGGAGCCGATCGAGGTTTTGGAAGTGGAGGGAGAGTACTACGGGTTCTCGGGCTGCCACCGCTACGAGGCATTTGTCCGCTTGGGTAGGGAGCGGATTCCTTGCCGGGTGCGCAAGGCAACGCCTGCCGTCTTAAGACTCCACCTAGCCTAGAAGGGATCCCTCTCTCCCAACCTATTTTTTGTCGCTCGACTCTTCCCGGGGGATGTAGCCCCGTTCGTAGGCAAAGCGCACCAGTTGGGAGCGATTTTCCAGAGAGAGCTTGCTGAGAATGTTGGTCAAGTGGGTCTGCACGGTACGCGGACTGATGAACAGCTTCTCGCCAATTTGCTTGTTGGTGAGGCCGCGGATCACTTCCCGGAACACCCGCTCTTCGGCAGGGGTGAGGGGGAGATCTGCCAAGGTGGGACGGGGGGCAGCTTCAGCTTTGGCCTGGGTCTGCTGCTGGATTAGGCGCAGAATCTCCAACTGGGTGCGGCGGGCTCGTTCGATTTGCGCCTCGATCTTGGCCACCAGCTCCAGCGGCTCGAAGGGCTTGATGATGTAGTCGTCGGCTCCCCACTCGTAGCCCTGAACGCGGTCATCCAGCTCGCTGCGAGAGGAGAGGAAGATGAAAGGAACGAGTTCGCCGCCCCGCTGTTGGCGCAGTTGGCGGCAAAACTCGAAGCCATCCATTTCCGGCATCACCACATCCGATACCACCACATCCGGCTGCTCTTGGGCAAACAGGCGCAACCCTTCTACACCCGAAGCGCCTGTACAAACCCGATAGCCGTGCTGGGTGAGGTGGCGGCTCAGCACCTTTAAGGAGAGGGGATCGTCATCTACGACCAATACGCGCTTCATGATGACCGGGGAGAGGCTGTTGAGGAATGGTTGAGGCGTAACAGAGGGATGACTTGAGGGCAGTGTTCAACCCTTGCCGCAAGATTGAAGTTTAGACAGGGATACTGGCAGTCAACTATAGATAGATCCTTGCCCCATGATAGTTTCGGAAGCGGTCTGGCTGCCGGCTCAGGCGGACTGGGCCTAAGCTCCCATCCCGGAGTAGTGTTGCAAACCCTTGCGCCACAGCCAGCGGTTGACCAGCCAAAACAGAACCAGCCAGGCCAGGCCCATGGCAAAACCGCGCGGGATATCTTGCGGGATCCCCACCCAGAGGCTGGCGGGAAAATGCACCAAGTAGGGAAAGGGCGTCCAGGCCAAGGCCTGACGCACCGCCGGCGGAAACACCTCCAGAGGGGCGATCACCCCTGAGAGAAATAGGTACACCAAAAAGTGGAATTGCTCCAAGGCCGATATTCGCTCCACCCAAAAGGCCAGCAGCGCCAGGGTGTACTGCATGAGAAAGCGCAGGGCAAACGCCAACAAAATGGCCAGGGATCCCAGCGCCACTTGTTGCCAAGACGGGATCCAAAAAGCGCGGGGGTAGAGCAGGAAAAAGAGGGCAATCAAAGCCACGGTAAAGGGGAGGCGGGCCAGGCGTTCCATCAGGTGGCTGGCCACATGGTGCCAAGCGGGATCCAGAGGCTGCAACAGAAGGGGCGAGAGTCTTCCCTCCACCACCTCCCGCTCAAAGTCCCAGATTACCCAGATGATGCTGAACTGGCGCACCAGGAACACGGCCAGGAAATAGCGGATGAACTCTAGGGAAGACAGCGAGAAATCTCCTGAACGGGCCGCCTCGCTCCAGAGCCCCATCATGATCAAGGGCAGGGATCCGGCCAAGGCCCACAGGAGCAGCTCCGCCCGGTACTCCAGCATGTAGGCGTAGTAGGCGGCAAAGAGCGCGCTCAGCTTGCGAAAAAAGGCGTTCATTGAGGTTCTGAAGGGGCAAGGGGGTACAAGGTGGGCAACAGGCTGGCCAAATTGACCACCGCCCCCACCACGACAATGGCGGGCGGCGCCGCAGGCGAGGGCTGACCGGCCAGAGACTCCAAACGGAGCAGATGAATCTCTTGCTCCGGGGTGGTGCCCCAGCGGATCAAGGCGACTGGGGTAGCGGGATCTTTTCCTCCCGCTAACAATTCGGCAGCGATGTAGCCGAGGTTGTGCATGCCCATGTAGATCACCAAGGTTTCTACGGCCTCGGCTAGGGCACGCCAATTGACCTGGGGGCGGTATTTGCCTGCCGCCTCGTGGCCAGTAACAAAAGCAACCGAGGAGCTGAGGTCGCGATGGGTGAGGGGGATCCCGGCATAGGCGCTGGCGGCCATGCCCGCTGTAATTCCCGGCACCACCTCCACCGGGATCCCGGCCTGCACCAGGGCCAGCATCTCCTCTCCCCCCCGCCCAAACATGAAGGGATCCCCGCCCTTGAGGCGCACCACCACGGCTGCCGTCTGGGCTTTCTCGATCAGCAAGGCGGTGATCTGTTCCTGAGGAAGGGTGTGGGCGCCGCAGTGTTTGCCGGCGTAGATCCGCTCTGCTGTGGGCGGGATCAAATCCAAAATGGGGGATCCCACCAGGGCATCGTAGATGACCACGTCCGCATGGGCGAGCAGGGCCTTGCCCTTCACCGTCAGCAGTCCCGGATCCCCAGGTCCTGCCCCCACCAGATACACTTTGCCCATCTCGAGTCCCAATGGTTTTCCGGAGATATCTATTCTGCTGGAACAGGACAGTTTTGACCAACCAACTCTACTTCCAGGTCAGACAGGCCGTCTGCAGGGTCTCCTGAATGGCCTGCACCAGTTGGGGATCCCGCCAGAGGGGCGGCTCCACCGTGATCTGCAACAAGGGCCATTCTCGCTGCAGCCGCTGAGCCTGTTCCTGTAAAGCGCGCAGCAGACCGCCCGGAAAGAGAAAAAACGGCAGCACCCGCAGGCGATACTGGCCGAGGCGCAGGCAATGGATTACGGCCGCTTCCAGTGTGGGGGGCTGGGCGGCAAAAGCCACATGCAAGCGGATTCCGGGCAAGCGCTGTTCCAGAGCTTGGATCCCGGCCTGGAGCTGGGCGGCAAATCCCGGCAGGCGGCTGCCATGGCCAAACAGGATCCAGCCGTGGGTCAGTTCCCCCAACCGCTGCGCCGCTGCCACCCGCGCTGCCACCAGATCAAGCAGGGCTGGATGCTGGCCAATCGGCGGTGTCAACAGCAGCTTCAGGTGCGGCCAGCGAGCTTGAACCTGCTCCAGGGCAGCCGGCAAGTCCTCCTCCACATGGGATCCCCCGCCCATAAACAGCGACAGCAGCACCACCGGCCCCTCCAGGCGGGCTGTCAGGTGTCTGTGAATCTGCTCCGCCAGGCTCAGAGGCTGACCTTCCAACTGGGCCAGCTCCACCGGTTGAGGAGCCAGCCGCTGCCGCACCCGGGCCAGCAAATCCGCCGCCGCTTGCTGGTATTCGGGATCCCGGCTGCCGTGACAGACCAAAAACACCAGGGGAGGTGAAGACATGACAGAGCTTAGGGATCCAGACGCACTTGTTCCATTTTGCTCCCTACTGGCAAGGTTTCGCGCCAGATCTGGACGTATCATTTGAGATAATGTACACGCCCCTTTTCTAGACTCGCCGGCCCTTTCCCAGGGTTTCATGTCATTTGAGAACCGCTCCACTGCCCCCGAACTGCTGATCCACGTTTTGCGGGAGGGCTTGACCGAATCTACCCATTATTGCCAAGCCGTGGTGGCCGATAGCCGCGGGCGCTCCCTGGCCGTAGCCGGCAAAAGCACCACACCCGTCTTTGCCCGCTCTGCCCTCAAGCCCTTTCAGGCGCTGGCCATGCTCTCCACCGGCATCCGCGAGCGCTATCGGCTTGGCGAGAAAGACATCGCCATCATGTGCGCCTCCCATCAGGGCACTACGGCCCATGCGCGGCAAGTGTTCAGCATGCTCTGGCGCGCCGATCTTTCCCCCGAGCTGCTGGTCTGCCCCACCCCACCCGGCAAGCCCAGCCCCCTCTGCCACAACTGCTCCGGCAAACATGCCGGCATGCTCCTGGCCAGCCGCGCTCAGAACTGGACTCTGCAGGACTACGCCCAGCGGCAACACCCCGTCCAGGCCCTGGTGCGGGCCAAGTTGGCCGACTTGTTGCAAATGCCCTCAGAAGAGTTTTTGTTTGCTCGTGACGACTGTGGCGTGCCCACCTACCAGCTACAACTCAACCACCTGGCTTCCCTATATGCCCAACTGACCGCCGGCGAGCGGCCGGACTTGGAGGCCATCGCCCGCGCCATGACCCACCACCCCGAAATGGTGGCTGGTGAGGGATGTTTCGACACCGAATTGATGCGGGCCACCCAGGGAGAGTTGGTCAGCAAGTCCGGCGCCGAAGGGATCCAGTGCATCGGACGCGTCGGAGAGGGGATGGGCCTGGCCATCAAGGTCCAGGATGGAGCAGCGCGGGCCAAATATGCCTTGGCTTTGCACCTGCTGCAGCGTATGGGCTGGATTCAGCCTGCTGCTGCCGAAATGTTAGGGGAGCGCTTCCTTTCCATTGGCCCTTACACCCGCCTTGAGGTGGAAGGGGAACTGCGTATGCCTTGAGCCCTCAGCGCTGGAAAGGGTTTTGGAAAGGATTCGGGCTGGAGCTCTGCCCCTTGTTGCGGTACTTGGGGTTGATGGTCAGGGTGCCGGATCCCAGGCCCCGCTGCGCCAGAAACTCCAGGTTGCGGCGGCGCATGGTGGTGTCGTAGTCGTTCTTGACGCGATCTTCCAGGATGGCCACCTGCTGCAACGCGCTCAGCAAAATGGCAGCCGCCTGTTCGGAGGTGTAGCCATTTTGGGAGGCGTAGCGCACGGCAAACTCGTCGGCTGCCACCTGGGCCTTCTGGCCTTTCTCTGCTTTGCGCAAAAGAAACACCGCCGACGCCGCCAAGCCGGCTGCCAAGCCCACGCCCAGGTTATCCCCCATCTGCAACTCCACCAAAATGCCCATGCTGCCGGCCCCGATCAGCGCGGGATACAGCAACAGGGCCGACCAGTTATCCCCCAAGGCCAGCTCGGTGGCCATCACCGCTTCCCGCAAAAAGTAGATCTTTTGTTGGTCAGGGCTCAGCTTCTGCCAGCGGCTGAGGTCAATGGCGAAGCGGGTGTACTTCTGCCAGGGGAAGCGCCAGAGCGGCTGCACAACCCGAGATTGGTCAGGGGTGCCGATCTCGATCTGCACCTCGGGGCGGATCTCCACCGGGAGAAACTGGATCAGGCGATCGAACTCAGAGATAGTGTACATACTGGCACGGCAGAGTCGCGGCTGGAGATGGAGATCATCCCCATAGTAAGGGATCCTAGCTTTTTCTGCAGACTGGTTCCAAGAGAGGCTGTGGCGATGGGATGGCGAGAGCCGGGATCGCTCTGCACCAATCCTTATCATCAACCAGGGATCCCCCCGACTTTGTATCGGCTCTCTATCGGTAATTGACAAATTGGAGCGCCACCGGGTAATCCTGCTGCTTGAGCATTTGAATGACCGCCTGCAGCTCATCTTTGTCTTTGCCGGAAACCCGCACCAGATCCCCTTGAATGGAGGGCTGCACTTTTTTGAAGTTGTCGCGGATTTGTTTGGCAATCTGCTTGGCCAGCGCCGCATCGATGCCCTTTTTCAGCCGAACCACCTGGCGCACCCGGTTGCCGCCGGCACTCTCCGGAGGTTGAAAGTCGAAGATCTTTAGGGAGAGGCCCCGCTTGGCCGCCTTGGTGAGGAGGAGATCGCGAATGGAGTTGAGAGCCATCTCGCTGGCGGTGGTGATGGTCAGGGATCCCTCCTCCAGCTCGATTTCTGTCTGAGTATCCTTGAGGTCATAGCGCTGTTTGATCTCCCGCCGGGCTTGATCCACGGCATTCACCAGTTCCTGCCGGTCGAAGTCGCTGACGATATCGAATGAGTAGGTAGAGGCCATAAACTGTATCTTCGCTACCGCTCCGTATCTTAAGCCCTCAGGCCAAGCAGGGATCCCCAACCCCCAAAGAAGCTACAACAGGTAAAGGGATCCCAGTCCAGATTTGCGGAGAAGCAGGATGGCCGATGTTGTTTTAATTACAGGCGCTTCCGAAGGCATCGGCAGGGCCACGGCCTTTACCTTTGCCCGTGGCGGCTACCGCTTGGCGCTGGCTGCCCGTACCGCCGAAACCCTGAGACAAACCGCCATCGAGCTGGAGCAAAGCCTAAACGCCGAGGTCTTGGCCGTTCCCACCGATGTCACGCAGCCAGAACAGGTGCAAAACCTGGTGGAGAGAACCCTAGAACGCTATGGCCGCATCGATTGCCTGATCAACAACGCCGGCATCTGCCTGAAGGGCCCTTTTTTGCAAACCACCCTGGAACACTGGCAGGCGCTGATGGCGGTCAATTTTTGGGGCTACCTGTACACCATCCGGGCCGTGCTCCCCGATATGCTGAAGCGCAAAAAAGGTCAGATCATCAACGTGGGATCGGTCGGCGGCAAGATGCCCCTGCCCCAAATGAGCGCCTATTGTGCCAGCAAGTACGCGGTCAGTGGGCTGACGGAGGCGCTGCGGCTGGAACTGCAACCCCACGGGATCCAGGTGATCGGCGTCCATCCGGGCATTGTCAGCAGCAATTTTCTCAAGCGAGCCATTTTTTTGGATGAGGGGGGGCCGGAGTCCTCTCCCGATGGCCAATCGCAAGCCTCAGGTGGGAAAGCCCGCGAGCAAATGCAACAGGCGCTGGAGAGTTTTTGGGCCAGCCGGCCAGAAGAAGTGGCCGCAGCCATTTGGGACGCCGCTCGCCAGTCCAAGTCGGAGGTGGTGGTGGGCATGGCCCAATGGGCAGTAGGAGCCTATGCCCTTTTCCCAGAGCTGGTGGGCCCGCTGCTGCAAAGGGCCGCTGGCCGACCTTGAGATTTGGCAGGTCATCTTAGGCGATTCTGCAGCTCTGCCAATTCTGGAGTCGAGCTTCTATTCTATAGTATGGTGCTAAGGTTAGATTCGGGCAGTTGCAGCGGAAGGGATTATGGTTGATTCTGCGCCTTCTCCTCCGAGTGCTCAGCAGCACATCTTGGTCGTGGAGGATCGAGATGGCCGCCGCAGCCAGGTGCTGACCTCTGCGAAATACTTCATTGGTCGCGACCTGGCCAACGACATCTGCCTTAACTCCCAGTACGCCTCCCGCTACCACGCCATGCTGCTGCGCGTTCCTGCTGAGAAGGAGGGAGAGTACTACTACCGCATTCTCGATGGCGATCTGGAGGGTAGGCCCAGCACCAACGGCCTGCTGATCAACGGCCAGAAAATTTCTACCCACCAACTTAAGTCGGGGGATGTCATCAGCTTTGGTCCGGACGCCAAGGCCACCTACATCGTCAAGACCTCCTAGTTCGATCTGGGTTGGCCTCCCTCTGGAAAGCGCAATTGCTGTCGAATTAGCAGCAGCAAGGCCAGCACCAGCGCCACTTCTGAGAGCAAGGTGGCCGAAGCCGCCCCTCGCCAACCCCACCTCGGGATCCAAACCGCATTCAAAAGCCCGTTGAGCCCCAGAGCCAGCAGTTGCAGGCGGCTGCGGGGCTTTTGCAACCCTGACCCGGTGAGCAGGTGAGACAGCAGCAGGTGGATCCCCTCCAGCAAGATCACCGGGCTAAGCCAGCGCAGGATGAGGGCCGTCTCTTGGTAAGCCGACCCCAGCACCCAAGGGATCCCGTAAGAGCCCAATGCCACCCCCAAGGCGGCCAAACTGCCGTAGCCCGCCACCCAAGGGGAAAGGTGCCAGGCGTAGCGGCAGCCCTGCGGCAGGCTTTTCTGTCCTTGGCGGCACAGCTCGGCAAAGTGGCTGGTGAGCAGAGCGATCATCGGCGTTTGCGAAAAGTTGATCACCCGGTAGGCAGCGCTGTAGAGCCCCCCCGCTGCTGCCGAGGCCAGGCGGGGCAAAAGCAGCTTGTCCAGGTCGGTGAAGGTTTTGGCCGCCGCCAGCCCCACGGCAAAGTCCCAGCCCGCCACCAGCCGTTCCCCCAGATCTCTCCAGGCCAGGGGGGGAGAAGGCTTGCTCCACCGCCCCATCCCCCGCGCCATCAGCAGCAGCACCGCCAGCACCATCAGCCCGTAGAGAATGGCCCATTGGGTTAGGGATCCCCAGCCCAAGGCCACCGCCAGCAGCACAGCCCCCAATCGCCCCAGCGCCATGCCGGTGTCGATGAGGGCCACGCCGGCAACTTGCTCTTGCCCAATCAGGATCCCTCGGTACACCTCAGGAATGGCGATAAACAGCAGGTCGCTGGCCAGCAGGATCCCTACCAGCAGGGGAGAAGTCTCCGCCAGCCAGAGGCTCAGGAGGGGCGCCAACAGCAGCGCCATCCCGCCGCAGCCCAGTCCGGCCAGCCACAGGCTGGGACTGATCTCCGGGGCAGCCGCGGCAGATCTCCGGTTGCTTAGGCGCTGGATCAGCAATTCCGATTGGCCCCAGTAGCCAAAGGGGGCAGCTAGGTTGCTGCAGGCCAAAATCGCGGAGAACACTCCAAAAGCTTCCGGCCCCAACAGCCGCGCCAGCAGGATGAAATAGGCCCCGGACAACCCCAGGCGCAGGCCATTGCCCACCATCAGCCAGGCAGCCTGGCGTAGCCGTTGTTGTTCTGCTCTATCCACGCTGCCACTCCTGGACGAGGCTTGCCAGAGCCAGGGATACTGGATGGATGCTGAGAGGGCCCGTCCAAGAGCGGGCATCTCCTCTTGATTTTGGGTGTATCGGTTGCAATTCTTCTGGCAAGTTCATGGCCAAACTCTACCCCGTCAGCAACGCCGCGCGAAGCCCCCACACCTTGGCAGGACGGGATCCAAAAGCCCTGTTCTCCCCCCATTCCAGACCGCCTGCCCCCCGCCGGGTGCTTCCCCCACCCCCGCCGGACGGCGGTAGCCCTCGTTGGCTGGGATCCCCGCCAGCCAAAGCGGTGGGCCAGGGCTACCGAGCTGTTGTCTTGCTCCTGCTGGCCAGCGTGTTGTTGTTTGGAGGGCTGGGATCCCGCCTGGCCTACCTGCAACTGGTGCGCACCCAGTATTACCGCCAGTTGGCCGATACCAACCGCATTCGTCTCTTGCCCCAGCCGCCGGAACGGGGGCGCATTGTGGATCGCAACGGCGTGTTGTTGGCGGGCAGCCAGCTCTCCCACTCGGTCTTCCTGTGGCCGCTGGTGCAATCGCGGCAGGGCTGGCAGGAGACGATCCCCAAGCTGGCCCGGTCCTTGAACATGGCTCCCGAAGAGATTGCCCAAAAACTGGAGCAGGCGGGCTATCGCTCCCCGTTTCCGGTGCGCATCCTGCGCAACGCCAGCCCCCAGGTGGTCACTCAACTGGAAGAGATGAGCCGCGAGCTGCCGGGGGTGATGGTGGAGGCAGAGACGGTGCGGTTTTATCCCCATGGCGACCTGGCCGCCCACCTGCTGGGCTATACCGGCGAGATCTCGCAGGAACAACTGCGGGCCGATCCCAGCTATCGCCTGGGGGATATCGTCGGCCTGATGGGCGTGGAGGAATTGTTCGAGAGCCATCTGCGCGGCCAATGGGGCGGGCGCCAGGTGGAGGTAGACGCCATGGGAGAAGTGCTGCGGGTGCTGGGAGAGCAAGCGCCTCGACCGGGCAACACCCTGCAGCTGACTTTGGATGTACGCCTGCAGCAGGCAGCGGAGCAGGCCCTGGGCCAGCAGAAAGGAGCAGTGGTCGCCATGGATCCCCGCGACGGCTCGATCCTGGCCATGGCCAGCTATCCCACCTTTGATCCCAACCTCTTTTCCAGCCGCATCACCCAAGCCCAGTGGGAGAGCCTGCAACAGCGGGACTTCCCCTTCCTCAACCGCGCCCTGCGGCCCTATCCCCCCGCCAGCACCTACAAAATCATCACCACCGCCGCCGGGATCGAGTCGGGAGCCTTTCCCCCGGATACGGTGCTGCAGACCGGCCCCTACATCCAGGTGGGCGGGTGGAGGTTCTGGGACTGGAACCGGGCCGGTTTCGGGCGGCTGAACTACCGCCAGGCGATGGCCTACAGCAGCGACACCTTCTTCTACCAAATTGCCCTGGGCACCAAGGCCGCCCCCCTGCAAGAATGGTCGCGCCGCTTCGGGCTGGGGCAATTGACCGGGATCGGCCTCAAAGGGGAAGCTGCTGGGCTGGTGCCCGACGCCGAGTGGAAACAGCGCCACTGGCGCGAGCCCTGGTACGTGGGCGATACGGTCAACATGTCCATCGGCCAGGGATTTATCACCGCCACGCCGCTGCAGATGGCGGTGGTAACAGCAGCGGTGGCCAACGGCGGCTGGCGGGTTCGCCCCTTGCTCTCGCAGCAGGTGATCCCGGAAAGCCCCGTGCCCCTGCGGCAGAAGGTGGGTCTTTCCCCCGCCACGCTGGAGATCCTGCAGCAGGGGTTGCGGGATGTGGTGGTCTACGGCACCGGCGGCAACGCCAACCTGGGGCCGGGCTTTCCCCCCACCGCCGGCAAAACCGGCACCGCCGAGGATCCGCCGCGGCGCTCCCACGCCTGGTTTGTCGGCTATGCCCCCTACGACCGGCCCGAATTGGTAGTCGTGGTCTTTCTGGAAAACAGTGGCGGCGGGGGTGGATCCCGGGCCGCCCCGATCTTCCGCGAGGTGATGCGGGCCTACTTCCAACGTGACTCGTGAGGCCCTGGGCGCGACTTGCCCCGGCATTCGAGGGGAGTGGATATTAGGATTATCGGTTGATCTCTCTTTGTTCCCAAAAAATTCCACTCAGCCCCCCTAAAATCCCTTCTCCAACCGGCTTCTGCCCTAACTTGGCTGTAGAATATGTCAGTGATTTGGAGCCAAACTGCCACAATCCTGCCATTCGCGCCAGCGGCGCCTTGGCGCAGTGCAGGGCAAGCCCCGCTCCTAAAAACTGAGAACACTCTGGGCCGTGGTTGCTTCGCAGCACCTCGCAAGTACGCGGCCAGAGTCTGTTTTAACCCTATTGCCTAACTCACGAGGAGATCAGGATGAACAAGGCAGAGCTTGTGGATGCCGTCGCTCATCGCGCCAACGTAACCAAAAAAGAAGCTGAAGCTGTCCTGACGGCGGCGCTGGAGATCATTGTCGAAGAGGTCGCATCCCGCGATGAAAACGGTGAACCCAAAGGAAAGGTGACCCTGGTGGGCTTCGGCTCCTTTGAGGCCCGCAAGCGCAAACAACGGGAAGGTCGCAACCCGAAGACCAACGAGAAGATGGTGATCCCAGCCAGCATTGTCCCGACTTTCACTGCAGGCAAAACTTTCCGCGATGCGGTGGCAGGTGGCCACAAGTCTTCGGGAGTTTGACGGGATCCCAGCCGTTCGCGCTCCTCAGGCGGAGTTCTCTCAGCGAACCTGGGCTTTGGGATGGACAGGCGTGCAACGGCCTCAGCATGGTGGCAATCGCGCTTGGGGGGCAGCCATTGCCGGCTGCCCTGCCGAGGCTATTTTGGATTTTTCGGCCAGCCTCAACCCCCTGGGTCCGCCGCAGTCGGTTTTGCAAGCTCTGGCTCGGGCCCTGTCGGCGTCGGATCCAGTTGCGATTAGCCGCTATCCGGATCCCGACTACCGCGAGCTGCGGGCCTGTTTGGCGCAGCGCTGGGCGGTCGATCCGGAGTGGATCTTCGTGGGCAACGGGGCGGCGGAATTGCTCACCTGGGCGGCCCGCGATGCCCAGGGACGGGAGGTTTGGCTGCCCCGGCCGGCTTTTGGGGACTATGAGCGGGCCCTGCGGGCGGCGGGTGTAACCCTCAGGGGTTTGGATCTTTTGCCCTCTCAGGGATCCCCCCCCTTGGCCTTGCTGCAGAAAGAGATCCGGGCGGACAAGACAGGCCGGGTGCTCTGGCTAAACAATCCTCACAACCCGACGGGCCGGCTTTTCCTCCGGCAAGACATCTTGCCCCTTCTGCCCCAGTTCGAGCAGGTGGTGGTGGATGAGGCTTTTATGGACTTTTTGCCAGGAGACGCCCCGCAGGAGCTGCCCCCTCTGGACGCCAGCTCAGAGGTGGGAGAGCTGCCCCGCAGCCAGACTTTGATCCCTCACCTGGAGGCCCACCCCAACACCATCGTCATCCGTTCGCTGACCAAGTTCTTTACCTTGCCCGGCTTGCGCATCGGCTTTGCTGTGGGGCATCCGGATCACTGGCGGCGCTGGCGGCAGTGGCGGGATCCCTGGAGCGTCAACGGATTGGCGGCGGTGGCGGCGGCGGCGGCTCTGGCAGATGAAGACTTTCGCCGGCGCACCCTGGCCTGGCTGCCTACGGCGCGGGAGCATTTGCTGAGAGGTCTACAGGGGCTACCCGGCTGGGATCCCTGGCCCGGCCAAGCCAACTTTGTGCTGGTGCGCTGCCCTGGCTCCGCTACGCAGATTCAAGAAAAGCTGTTGCGGCAGCACCGCATCCTGGTGAGGGATTGCCTGAGCTTTCCAGAGCTGGGGGATCGCTATCTGCGCATTGGCCTAAGAACCCTGCCGGAGCAGGAGCAGTTGCTATCGGCCTGTCGAGAGATCTTGGAAAATAGCTAGAGAGCTTCTTTCTGGCGAGAGGGATTATGGTTGAGGTGGTGACTCCCCTTTGGCGGGAGTGCGAGGCCTCTATCGTGAAGGGGGTGGCCCACCACAGCGATCTGGAACTGCTGCGAGCCTTTCAACGGCAGCCGCAGGCGGCGCGCTACTTCATCGCCCTGTTTTGCCGCTACTGCGCCTGGGTGGATGGGATCCTGGCCGAGCATCTGCCCCCGGAGCAGCGGGCTGCTTGGCGAGAGGAGGTTTGGCTGCGCCTGTATGCGCGCCTTCAGCATCTCGATGTCCGCACGCTCCAGAGCGAGGGGGGCGGGGATCCGGTGCTGGCACCCTGGCTGGCGGCGCAAATCCGCGAGCTGATCTGGCCTTTTGCGGGGCGGTCTGACGGCGCTGCTGAGGGTGAGGCTGCCCCTCCTCAAACTGCGAGCGCTGGTGCAGCGAAGCCCCCTCTTTCGCCGGCATTGGCCTGTTACCTGAGCGCGGCTCTGGACAACTTGCCGGGAGATATGCGCTTTATTCTGCTGCTACGGGATCGGTTTGGTTGGTCGCCGGAGCGCATCGCTGCCCAGCTCAAAGCTGACAGGTACTACCTCGCCCCAGAGGAGGTGGATGCCATTGTTGCCTCCGCTCGCCAGCTCCTGCTTCAGCATCTGCCGGCAGATGTGCGCGCCCTCTATCTTGCGGCCAATCCCTAGAAGAAGGCCTTCGGCTTGTGGCATGGTAGTGATGGCTTGCCTTTGTCCCTGGGGTTGGCTCTGTGGTTAAGCGGTTCTCGGGTTCAGCACCGGATCGGTTCTGCTGGCTTCCTAGCTCTTAGTCTAGCGAGGGTGAGTTGCCTATGAGTTTTTCTCCACTTCCCTCAGATGCTACTCGACCCCTACCGAGGGCCCCGCAAGCCCAGCCGACTCCTCAACTGACGCTTCAGGAAGCGCTGAGCTGCTTGCATCTGGATGAGCTCAAGGAATTGGAGCGATTTCGCCTCTGGCAACGTTTGCAGCGCAGGCCATCTGTCCCCTTGCCGTGGGCAGATCCCCTTGGAAGCGATATCCCCGTGGAGCGCTCTTCACCTGTGCTGATGCAAGAAGTCGTGGAAGACTTGGAGGAGGAAGAAACGCCACGGCCGGCGGGGGTGCTCTCCCCTCTTTGGGTCTTGCTGGTGTGGGCCCTCTCCTGCGCGGGGATCGGCTTTGGGGTGCGCTGGCTGATCTGGCCGGAAGAGCTGTCGCTTCCCCAAACCGCTGTCCTGGCCCACAAGACGGAAAAAGGGATCCCTGCCCAGGTGGATTTGGCCCGGTTGCCCTTGCTTCCCCTGGAGCCGCTGCCAGGACAGGTAGGGGAAGAGTTCTATTCAGGTGGGCTGGATCCCAGTCAGTTGGCGCTAGGGTTGGCCAACACTCCCAATCTGGAGGAGCTGCGGGTCGATCCCCTTCAGGATGTCGCCAACTTGTTGGACAGCCTACAAACCAACTTGGCCGCGGCTGCACAGAAACCTGCTCCTTCCCGCCCGAAAACAGTGGAGAAAGTGGCAGCCAGCCTGGAGCGCCCCTCCCAGCCCAAAGTGGCCACTGTTTCAGAATCTTTGCTCACGGTGCCCCTGCACAGCAACGATCTCGATTCCTTGGGGCCTAACCGTGGCGAAGGAACTTTTTTGGTGCTGACCACCTACTCCGGAGAGGAAAGCTTGGCGCGAGCTCGGCAAGTTGCCAATGACGCTTTTGTAAGAGATGTGAACGGCCAGAAGTTCGTGCAGTTGGCAGCATTTGAACAACTGGAATATGCCCGCTACCACGCTGAAACTTTGAAGAACAAGGGCTTCAACGTCACCATTGCCGAGCAGTAGCTTTGGCCAGCGGTCGGCAGGATACCCGAAGGTTAGTTACAGCCATTCATTGACAAGTAGCAGTGGAGCAGTGAGATGCCTAGTCCCCCTCTCCCAAAGGGAGAGGGTCTGGGGGTGAGGGCCTTTGGCAGAGCGGAACGGTCGGCAGCCCCCTCCAAACCGATGCAATCCCCTCCCCCTTCCCTTTTTCGCAACCTGACCTAGCTTTTGTAATAGGCAGTGCCTTTATTGACAAAGTCCAACGTGTAGGCGGCTTGGTAGTTAATGGTTGGCTCAAAGACACCCGCCACTGTCATGCTCTCGAAGAAGCTTTGCCAACGCTCGTGGGTCATGGCGCCAATGCCCTTTTCCAGGGCATCGCCAGACAAAATGATGCCGTACTCCTTCAGCTTCTCAAAGCTGTAGGCCAACTGCTCATCAGTCATCTCCGGGTTATCCTGCTTGATGAGGCGGTAGGCGGGGCGGGGATCCTCCAAAAAGCTGTACCAGCCCTTGATAGAAGCATCCACAAACCGCTGCACCAAGTCAGGCTTGCTTTCCACCAGTTGGAGCCGCGTCTCGATGGTGGTGGCATAGGGGTTGTAGCCGTAGTCGGCCAGGAGGAAAACGACTGGCTTAAACCCTCCCTGTTTTTCGATAGCAAAAGGCTCAGAAGTGAGATACCCCTGCTGGGCCGAGCTGGGATCGGCCAAGAAGGGGCCAGGGTTGAAGTTGTAGGGGCGGGTTTGGTCGTCAGTAAAGCCGTACTTGGCTTTCAGGAAGGGCCAGTAGGTGGTAAAGGCCCCCTTGGACACGAAAATGGGTCGGCCCTTGAGCTCCTCCAGGCGCTGGGTGCCGGGATGGGCGAGGAGAACCTGGGGGTCTTTTTGGAAAATAGCCGCCACGCAGATAAGCGGGATCCCTTCCCGCACAGCGTTGATGACCCCTGCGCTTCCCCCCATGGCAAAGTCGGCGGCTCGGCCAGCCAAAATCTGGGTGATGTTGACGCCAGGGCCACCCATTTTGATGGTGACGTCTAGCCCATACTCGCGGTAAATGCCTGTGGCCACCGCCTGATAAAAGCCGCCATGCTCGGCCTGGGCATACCAGTTGGTAGCATAGGAAACTCGCTCGAGCTTGGATCTCTGGGCCACTATCAGAGTGGGGGAAGCCCGTCGTTGAGCCTGAGCCCCTGCTGCGGCCAGCCAACTGCCTCCAAGAGCGGCAGCTCCTGCTTTGAGCAGCTGACGACGGCTGAAGGTGCCGCCCTTGGGTCTAGAGGATCCAACCGAGGCCATAGGTAACTAAAGCGAAAGATGACGCAAGCATTATACATCCCGGAGGAGACCCTGTGTGCCTGGCTACAAGAAGATCTCGGCCACGGCGATCTCACCAGCGAGCTGACCCTGCCCCCCAGCGTTGAGGGGGAGGCGGTGATCCTGGCCAAGGAGCCAGGGATCCTAGCTGGCCTGGAAATTGCCAGGCGGGTTTTCCGGCTGGTGGATCCCCAGCTAGTGTTCGCCTCCCAGGTAGAGGAGGGAGCCTCTGTTGTCGCTGGCCAGGAGGTAGTCCAGATCAAGGGATCCCTGCGGGGCATTCTGGCGGCAGAACGGCTGGCGCTGAACCTTCTCCAAAGGCTTTCCGGCATTGCCACCCTCACCCGCACCTACGTAGAGGCGCTGCGGGGAACCTCAACCCAGCTTCTGGACACCCGCAAAACTACCCCCGGCTTGCGCGCCCTGGAGAAATACGCCGTGCGGGTAGGGGGCGGCAAAAACCACCGCTTTGGCCTCTTCGACGGCATCTTGATTAAGGAAAACCACATTCGCGGTGCCGGCGGCATCTTGGCAGCCGTCCAGCGGGCCAAAGCAGGTGCCCCCCACCACCTCAAGGTCGAGGTTGAGGTGCGCAACCTCCAAGAGCTGGAGGAGGCTTTGGCGGCAGGCGCCGATCTCATCCTTCTCGATAACTTCCCCTTGGAGCAGATCCGGGCTGCCGTTCAACGGGTAGGGGGGAAAGTTCCCCTAGAAGCCAGCGGCAACATGAACCTAGAGCGCGCCCGGAAAGCGGCGGAGGCAGGCGTTGACTACATCAGTGTGGGGGCCCTGACTCACTCGGCCAAGGCCCTGGATCTCTCCTTGCTCGTGGTGCGGCCCTGAGGTTTGCCCCAGGGAGCGCTGTTTCTAATGCTAGGCTAGGTAACGATCCCGCCTAAAGCAGGAAGGCCAGTTGCTGCCTGCTGGCAACTTCTCCTTAGCCCCGCACCAGTCCAGCTCTGCACCCGTGGCCGGCCCAGCCAAAACAGAAGGTTCACCATGACCCAAGAAACCCTTGTCCAGGAAATTGCTCGACTCAAGCAGGAAAGGCAGGCCGTTATCCTAGCCCACTCCTACCAACTCCCCGAGGTGCAGGAAGTGGCGGACTTTGTGGGAGACTCGCTGGGCCTGGCCCGTGAGGCGCAGAAGACGAACGCCCAGGTCATCGTCTTTGCGGGCGTCCACTTCATGGCCGAAACGGCAGCCATCCTCAACCCGGAAAAGACGGTGCTGCTGCCGGATCTGGAGGCTGGCTGCTCCCTAGCTGACAGCATCCGCCCGGAGGATGTGCAGCGCTGGAAAGCGGCCAACCCAGAAGGCCTGGTGGTTGCCTACGTCAACACCGCTGCCGAGATCAAGGCCCTAGCCGATGTCTGCGTAACCAGCGCCAACGCCGTTCAAGTGGTGGCTAGCCTGCCGCCAGATCGCCCTATCTTTTTTGTGCCGGATATGTTCCTGGGGGCCTATGTAGCCCAGGCAACGGGGAGGGAGCTGGATCTATTCCCCGGCGAGTGCCACGTTCATGTCGGCATCCGTGAGGAGCACCTCAAGGCAATGGCAGAGAGGCACCCAGAGGCGGAGTTCCTCATCCACCCCGAGTGCAGTTGTGGCTCCAGTTGTCTATTTCTCAAGCCGGACGCCAAGCTCCTTTCTACCGAGGGGATGGTGCGTTATGCCAAAACTTCGGCCAGCCGCGAGTTTGTGGTCGCCACCGAAGTGGGCATTCTCCACCGGCTGCAAAAAGAGGCCCCCGATAAGACCTTTATCCCCGTCAAGGCGGACGCCGTCTGCGAGTATATGAAAAAAATTACCCTGGAGAAGATCTACCGCTCCCTAGTGGAGATGCGCTACGTGATCCAGGTGCCGGAGGCGGTGGCCGAAAAAGCCCGCAAGTCCATCCTGGCCATGCTGTCAGTGCCCGCCGGAGCCTAGAGGTGGAGGGGAAGAACGGGGCGCCGCCCTTGTTAGAAACAGACCTGTTGATCCTGGGAGCAGGGGTGGCGGGGGTGTACGCAGCCCTGTGGGCCGAAGCCCAGAGGGCGACAACTCTGGTGGTAAGCAAGGATCCCCTTCCCTCTGGCTCTACCCCTTGGGCGCAGGGTGGGGTGGCTTTTCCTGTGGATGAGGCGGACGTAGAAGCCCATATCCAAGACACCTTGCAAGCGGGCCGCGGCCTGGTGGAAGAAAAGGTGGCTCGCTCCATTGTGGAGGAAGCACCCTTGCACCTGGAGAGACTTTTGCGCTGGGGCCTTCCTTTCCATCCCCAACCTGTCCGGGAAGGGGGCCACTCCCAAGCGCGGGTACGCCATCTGGGGGGGGATCGGAGCGGACTGTGGCTTCTGAGAGGTTTGCTGGCTCGCCTCAACAGGCTGCCTTTGCAGGGCTACACAGCCCTAAGCCTTTTGCTGGCGGGGGACAGGGTAGGGGGGGCCTTGCTGCTTGGCCCTGAAGGGCCGGTGGAGGTGAGGGCCGGGGCAGTTCTCCTGGCTACGGGAGGATTTGGCAGCCTTTTCCCCGTCTCGACAGCTCCCCCGGGGGCCACCGGCGACGGAATGGTGCTGGCCTGGCGGGCAGGGGCCACTCTCAGGGATCTGGAGTTTGTGCAATTTCACCCCACGGCCTTGCCCAATGGAGCGCTGGTGAGCGAGGCAGTAAGAGGAGAAGGGGCTGTTCTCCTCAACGCCTTGGGGGAGCGTTTTATGCCTCGCTATGCGGAGCTGGGAGAGCTGGCGCCGCGGGATGTGGTAGCTCGGGCCGTTTTCTGGGAGCGGCAGCAGACAGGGGGAACCTACCTGGATCTGCGGGTCGTCGAACATCTGGAGGAGCGCTTTCCCACCGTTGTTGCCTCTGCCCGCGCCTTGGGGCTGGATCCCACGAAGGATCTGCTCTCAGTTGTTCCCGCGGCTCACTACGTGATGGGTGGGATCCGAACGGACACTTTCGGCTTCACCGGCCTGCCGGGCCTTTATGCTGCTGGAGAGGTGGCTTCCACGGGCCTGCACGGGGCCAATCGCTTGGCTTCCAACAGCCTCTTGGAAGGGCTGGTCATGGGCAAGCGGGCCGCCTTGGCTGCCTTGCAAGATTTGGGAGAGGTGAGCTTTCCCCGACAGCTGCAGAGGCTACCCGTTCTGGCGACGTCTCCCGACATCCTGCCGGCTCTCAGGCATCGAGTTGGGGAAGCTTTGGGCGTTGTGCGGGAGGGAACACGGCTGCGGGCTTTTCTGACCTTTGTCAAGGCACTTCCCCTGCAGGAAAAGCCTTGGGCCACCCGGGAAGAGGCCGAGGCAGGCAGTCTGCTTTTGCTGGCCCGTCTGGTAGCTCAGGGGGCGCTGCTGCGGGAGGAAAGCCGCGGGGCCCATTTCCGCGAGGATTTTCCTCAGGAAGGGGAGCCTTTCCATACGGAGGTGCGCGGTTCAACTTTTTTCCGGAGACCTCTTGATGCTACGCATTGCTAACGGCAACAGGCATTCCACTCATGGTGAAAGACGCCCGGCCTGTCGATGCGCTCGAAGGTGTGGGCCCCGAAGAAGTCCCGCTGGGCTTGGGTGAGGTTCTGGGGCAGGTTGGCGGTACGGTAGCTGTCGTAGTAGGCCAAAGAAGCGCTGATGGCCGGGAAAGTGCTCCGCACCACTGACGCGAACGGGATTCCCAAGGCAGCCGCTGTGGACACCACCCGCCGCCAGGATCCCTGCCGTTCCTGGAGGGCCTGCTTAAACTCCTCATCTGCCCAGTCTACGCGGGTGTAGTGTTTCTAGTATCGACGAAATCTTCAAGTAGAGCCAGTATAAGCTGCCTCGGTGAGGGAGGATTCCTGGTAAAGGCGGGTGGCAGGAGGAAATCCACAGGCGCTGCCATCTTTGTGGATCACTTTCTCTTCCCAGGGCAGGCGATAGGCCCCATTCACCAAATCCTGCATGTAAAATCCTGCATGTAGGTGTAGGGGCAATCTTGGGCTCCGCCTTTGACGGCCACATAGCCACGGTGTCCGAATTGATAAATGTTGTTTTCCACACCCCAATGGATGCGAGCTTCCCGCACCAAATCTGGGCGCACTTCGCCAGTAATGATTTCATCAGGGCGATGGGATCCCATGACCAGGGGGGTGCCATCAAAGTTGCAGATCATGCCCTCCCCCATAGAATCAAACGTGCCATCCGACCCACACATACACACCGAGGCCGTCACCATCAAATTGCAAAAGGCATTGGCCTGATTGGTAATTTGCCAACTGTGGCGAATGGGGGCAGTATATCCGGCAGTGCGCAACATAATCTCGGCCCCTTTGTAGGCACACTCGCGGGCCATTTCTGGAAACATGCCATCATGACAAATGATCAGGGCAATCTTTGAGCCATTCGGGCCATCACAGACAGGGATCCCTAAATTTCCCGGCTCCCAAGGTTCGACGGGAACCCAAGGATGCAGCTTGCGATAGTACAGTTGTAGGTTCCCTCGATTGTCGAGAATAATGCCGCTGTTATAGGGATTACCCTGCGGGTTGTATTCCATGATTGAGAAGCAGCCCCAAATATCGTTCTCTCAGCAGGCGGCACTGAAGGCAGCTACCTCTGGTCCATCCAGTCGGCACATGATCTCCGGATTAGTGTCCATCGACAGGCCGTGCAGAGAGTACTCCGGAAAGACCACCAAATCCATGCTGGGCATGCTGCGGCGAGCCTTCCCCACCATACTGACTATCTTTTGGGTTTGCGCCGCCAGATCATCGGGAGTAACCACATTGGGTAGCTGCAGTTGCACCAGTCCCAATACAACACCGTTGGGAGTTTTATTCAGGCCACCGAGTCCACTCATGATCAAATCCTTTGCTGATGAAGATGGAATGGGTTAGAGAGTTAGTCGAATGGATTTAAGAACTTGTAAAAGCCGATGTATCGATTTGCTATCTAGCAATCCCAGCTTAGGTAGATAATGGTAGGTAATGGGTGAACCTTGCTGTAACAAGATAAATTGGTAGTCTTCTCCATTTGTAGCTAATCCCCAAACAAATTCTTGATTTTTTATTCCTTTGTAAGCATAGGTCAATAATTGGGGGATGGCCAGGCTTGTAGCTACTGTTCCTCCCTTGGTTTCTATCACGAGGATCCAAAAGCTCTCTCTTGCTCCTCTTCTAATGGCGAGTAAGTCTACACGACCTTTGATGGCAACTTGGCCTTCTTCCTCCTCAACGATAATATCGGCAATATTTTCTTCTAGATTAATTTTGATGTCGCTCGATAGAAAGCCTGCCAGTTTGAGAAGTGGAGAAACAAACAGAAATTTGACTTGCCCTTCATTCAGAGTGTCATCGGCCAGATAGCTAAAATACAATTCCTGGAGTTGGGTCAGCTCCTCAATCTCCCGTTCAGTCAAAGGGGGTAAGTCCAGTTTTTCCTCGAACTCTAAAGAATCTCCCCGACACAGCCCTAAGAGCTCGTGAACCTCTCTCAGAGTCAGGGTATTGGCAGGTCGGGTTTGTACAGCGGTCATAACCAGGGATCCCTAAATCGGGTTCACTTCGACTATAGCCAGTCGGCTACTTCCCGGTGCCCAAGGCCCCAGGCATGCCTGCCAGGGTTCGCCGCGGAGAACTGGTCAGGATCATGATCCCCAAGGTCAGCACGTAGGGAGCGGCATTCCACAGGTAGTAGTTGGACTGCACACCCACCGACTGCAAGGCTGGCCCAATCGCCTGAGCTCCGCCGAACAAAAAAGCAGCCAATAAACACTGCAACGGGTTCCACTTGGCAAAGATCACCAGGGCCACGGCCATCAAGCCTTGTCCGCTGGAAATGCGTTCTGTCCAACTGCCGGGGTAGTATAGGGACAGGTAAGCTCCTCCCACGGCTGCCAAGAAGCTGCCTGCCATGATGCACAGAGCCCTTACCTTGGGCACCGAGATCCCCATGGCCCGTGCTGCATCGGGGTTGTCGCCCACAGCCCGCACGAATAGGCCCCAACGAGTGGAGCGAAAGAACCAGTGCATGACAAAGGCCAGGAGGATCCCCAGCAGCAGAAGTGGGCTCAGTTTTAGGGCAGCTTGAATGGCAGGACTGCTGCTCCAATTTCCCAACTCAAAGGCAGGTAGCCGGGGGGCTGCGGGCTGAATGAAGGGTTTGCCCAGGTAAAAGGCCATTCCACTGCCAAAGATGATCATAGCAATGCCCACCGCAACATCGTTAACCCGAGGTTGTTGGGCCAAAAAGGCGTGGATCCCTCCCAAGGCTAAACCGGCAAACCCGGCCACCAATACCCCTAACCAAGGCGCGACCACACTGCCTGCCGTGTTTTGGGTGAGGAAGGAGATGGCGTAGGCGCTCATTGCCCCCATCAACAGGGATCCCTCTAGGCCGAGGTTGATTTTGCCGCTTTTTTCCGTCAGACACTCCCCCAAGCTGACGAACAAAAAAGGCGCACTTCCCCGCAAGGTTCCGGCGATCACCGCCAAGGGGATCCCCCACCATCCTAGGGCTTCTGTTTCCATCTGAGTTTTTCTCCTGACCACTGAATTGGTTACTTGACCAAATCATTGCTACTTCGGGGGCCAGTTATCTAGGCTGGTTCTGAGGGTTCTCGATCCCGAAAAAAGTCGAAGCGCCCGTAGAGGGATTCGCTGTAGAGAATCAGCAAAAAGACAATGCCCTGAAACACCAACACAGTAGCATCCGGCAAATTGTGGGAGCGCTGCAAAATGCTGCCGCTGGCCAGGATCCCTCCCAGGAGGATAGCCATCGCCACTGCTGCGGCTGGGTTTTGTCGAGCGACAAAGGCCACCAGAACGCCGCTGTAGCCATAGCCCACAGTCAAGGACTCATTGACCCGCCCGTGTACGGCAGCCACCTCTACCATGCCCGCCAAGCCGGCACAGGAGCCGGCCAGAAAGGTGATTAACAGTGTGAGTTTACCGACAGCAATCCCCACCATTCGGGCCACCTTTGGGTTACCCCCTATTATGCGCACCGAAAAACCCAACGTGGTGTGTTGAATCAACACATAGGCAACCAGGCAGGCAACGATGCCATAGACCAAGCCGAAGTGGATGCGGGTGCCCCATAGCCGACCCAACATGTTGACCTCGTCAATGGCAAAGCTGGAGGGCTTGCTCAAGAAACTGGGATCCCGCAGCGGCCCCCCCACCCAATGGTTCATCAGGGCAATGGCAATGTAGTTCATCAACAGGCTGCTGATGGTTTCATTCACACCCCGGTAGTGGCGCAGTGCCCCCACCACCATGATCCACAGGCCACCGGCCACCATGCCCGCCAAGGCCATCAGGAAAACGACCACGGGTGGAGCCAGGGATCCCGCCCACAGCCCCATCGCCACAGCTGCCACCCCCCCCATCACCAGAGCTCCTTCATTGCCGATGATCACCAGCCCCATGCGGGCCGGCAGGATGGTACACAGGGAGGTGAGCATCAGGGGAGCCGCCCGTTGCAGAGTATTTTGCCAAGAGAACCAACTGCCGAAGGCAGCTCTATAGATGGAGCCATAGACGGCGAAGGGATTTGCGCCGGCCATGGCACAAAACAAGCCGAAGATCAACAGCGAGGCCAACAAAGCCCCAAAGGGCAGTAGGATCGGCTCAAGGCTGGAGCGCCACCGCAGCGGAACCGAGCGGGAAACAGCAGAAGAGGTGGTAGCCATCAGCTAGAGATACTCCCGATCACGCCTTCCACCAGGTAGTCCATGGATTCCAGCTCGATTGCCCGCTGGCCGTATTCCACTCCGGCAGGGATCACCTCTTTGCCGGTATTGTCTTTGAGAGGGCCTTTGTAAATGACCAACGAGCCAGCTTGCAACTGGGCAAGGGCCGCTTCTCCAGCTTTTTTGGCCTCATCGCTGGCTGCCGGTCCCCAGGGAGAAGTTTTAATGAATTTCTCTTTGATACCCCCCCGAATGAGGTGGGGGATCCCACCGTTCATCAGGGTTTTGCCCGCCTGGATGGCTTCGGCAAGCTGGGTATAGACGCTTGTCCAGTTGTATTCAGCGCCCGTCAAATAGCCCTTGGGAGCCAGCGCCGCTTGGCTGGTGTTGTGACCACAGCTCATCAGACCTCGCCGCTCTGCTGTTTCGATAACGATTTTGGGACTGTCCACATGGCAGGTGAGCACATCGATGCCTTGGTCGGCCATGCTGTTGGCAGCTTCTGCCTCTTTGACAGGTAGAGCCCAATCTCCCGTAAAGATCACCTGAGTGGTGATGTTGGGGTTGACACTCTTGGCTCCTAAGGTAAAGCTGTTGATGTTGCGCAACACAATGGGAATGGGTTTGGCGGCGATAAACCCAAGGCGGTTGCTTTTGGTCATGGAACCGGCCAGCACCCCGTTGATGTAGTGGCCTTCATCCAAGTAGCCGAAGTAGCTACCGACGTTTTTCGGATGCACTCCCTCAATGTAAAGTCCACCGGCGTGAAAGAATTGTACCTCTGGATATTCCTTGGCTACCCGCAGGATATGGGGATCGTAGTAGCCAAAAGAAGTGGGAAAGAGTACCGTTGCCCCATCTTGCTCGATCATGGCCCGCATGGTTTCTTCCACGGCCACCGTTTCCGGCACATTTTCTTCTTCAACGGTTTTCACCCAAGGTAGGCTGGACAAGCCAACTTTTCCCTCTGCATGGGCCTGGTTCCAGCCAAAGTCATCTTTGGGGCCAACGTAAATAAAGCCGATGGTGATCTCTTTCTTGTTCTGGGCCTGGGCACGCCACAACTGTGAGGTCAAGGTGATGGCAGCGGCGGCAGCACCAGAGCGAAGGAGCTGCCTACGAGTGTACAGATGACGAAACAATGGCCGGCTCATGTTGAGAATCCTATTCGTGAATAAGCTTTCTGGAAAGACGAGACCCAGCAGACTCGGTGAGGTTCTGAACCTCTGCTGAACCCCTGGCAGCAACTACTGGATTTATATAGCCTCTATCGAGAAGTTTTGGTAGTCTAAATTACAGTTTTCTCGATTCTTTGATGCTTCACTTTATGCTGGCAAAAGTCCTTCCCGCTCACCCAAAGTTCGGTTAGCCCGTTTTTGGCACTGATAACATTCTCAAGTCTGATGAGTTTTGCGAGTGGGTTTTATGGGTTTTCAATGGCAAGAGGTTGTTGTTCTGGCCGGCCCGGATCTGGTTCCCCATCGCTGCTCCCGCTTCGGGGTAGAACAAGACACCGTTACCTGCATGGAACTGGGGGATCCCATTGTTGGGTTGGGACAGGGATCCTGGGTGATTTTGCCGGCTTTCACCAACAGCCACACCCACATAGGGGATAGCTGTCTGCCGGATGGGGCGACAGGCCTGACTTTGGAAGAGGGGTTCTTCCGACCTGACGGCTACAAATATCGAGAGTTAGCCAAACAGTCGCCGCAACAGCACCTGGAACACATCGCCGCTCACCTGCGCTACATGGCGGCAACGGGCACCATCCGACACATCGATTTTCGCGAGCAGGGGGTCTACGGCTGCCAACTGTTGCGGGAAGCTGCAGCCCAAACCGGGATCCACTCAGTGATCTTGGGCCAGTTTGAGAGCCTCCCTTTCAGTGAGGAGCAATTGCGGCAAAATCGGGATCCCTTAAACCCCCAAGCCTATCAAGAATTGCAAGAGATTCTGGCAGTAGCAGATGGATTTTCCGAGAGCACCCTGAACGATTTGACGGAACCCGCCTGGCGGCAGATCCACGACCTGACCGAGAAAATGGGCAAGCTGCGGGCCATCCACTGTCTGGAAAATGAGGGGTATCGAGAGGTCAGTCTGGCCATCGCCGGACGGGGAGATTTGGAGCGTGCTCTTGATTTTTACCGTCCCCATTTGGTGATTCACGCAACGGTGGCCAACGCAGCGGAAATTCAATTGCTCTCCCGGCATCGGGTGAATGTCGTTTTGAACCCACGGGCCAATGCCAACTTGGGACTGCCTCTCCCGCCGATTGCCCGCCTGCTGGAGAGTGAGGCCAATCTCTTGCTAGGCACCGACAACGGACTTTTGAATAGCCCGAACCTTTTGGCAGAGCTGGATTTCACCTACAAAGTGGCCAAAAGCCAGTTTGGAGATGCGGTGCGCCCTGATCCAGTCGAGATTTTGAAGATGGTGACCAGCAACATCCGACATTTACGGCCTCTACTGGGATCCGATGTGTACGGCTATTTGGATGTGGGGCTGCCCGCCGATTTGGTGGTGCTGGACTTCACCCGTCCTCATTTGCGGGCCAGTCGTCATCTAATTGCGTCGATTCTCACTCGGGTTACCCCGGCAGATGTGGTGCTGACGATGCGGCAGGGCCAGGTACTGTGGCGGGATCCCCAGCGGGTCAACTGATGTCGAAGCTGCGACTGGGAAAAGCTGGTGAAATGCGATTATTCCTGTCTATTTCTGGAAGCGATGTAGGCTCGCCACCCCCCCCAAGCGGTGATGTCCAATTGCCCCTCACACAGGTAGGGTTCGGCTAGGATCCCCAGCACTTCCTCCCCTTCTGCCAAAAGAATGCGGCCCACTGACAAGCCTGGCGGCTCTTGCAAAAGGAGTTGACCCAACCCATGGGCAGGGATTTCCCAAATCTCCAGAGCAATTGCAGAACCGCCCTGGCAAACCCGTACCATGCCTGGATAAAGACCGTCGATGGACCAAAGCCGATAACAAGCGGCTGTTTGGGCTTCCCGCACAAAGCGACCCCCAATTTGCAGTAGGTTCTCATTGAGGGGTAGCCCCCGCATCAGGGTGCCATTCACGGCCAATTTAATGTCCATATCAAATCAAACTCAAACAGATTCTCCTTCGCCTCCAGATCCCCGGCCAGAGAGGGATCCCAAGACCTCCTCATGCTACCCGTTGCTAACGGGAACAGGTGCTCCACTCATGGTGAAAGACGCCCGGCCTGTCGATGCGCTCGAAGGTGTGGGCGCCGAAGAAATCCCGCTGGGCCTGGGTGAGGTTCTGGGGCAGCTCGGCGGTGCGGTAGCTGTCGTAGTAGGCCAGGGAGGCGCTGATGGCCGGGATCGGGATCCCCAAGGCTGCTGCAGTGGCCACCACTCGCCGCCAGGATCCCTGCCGTTCCTGGATGGCCCGCTTAAACTCCTCATCCAAAAGGAGGTTGACTAGCTCCGGATCCCTTTGGTAGGCCGACTGGATTTTGCCCAGGAGGCGGGCGCGGATGATACAGCCCCCCTTCCAAATGCGAGGGATCTCGCTGAAGGTGTACACATAGCCGTGGGCAACGGTGGCTTGCCTGAGCAGGGCCATCCCCTGGGCATAGGAGCAGATCTTGGAACAATAGAGAGCGGCGCGCAGATCCTGAAGGAAGCTGTCGGGATCCCCTTCCAAGGTTGTTCCTGGCCCTGGCAACTGCTGGGAGGCGGCCACCCGTTCCTCTTTCATCGACGAGAGGATGCGAGCCTGCACTGCCGCCTCAATGGTGGGCACCGGCACCCCAAGATCCAGGGCGTCCTTGACCGTCCACAGGCCCGTGCCCTTCTGCCCCGCCTTGTCCAAAATGAGATCCACCAGCGGCTTGCCCGTCTCCGGATCCAGCGTCCCCAAGATCTTGGCGGTAATCTCAATCAAAAACGACTCCAGCTCCGTCTCGTTCCAGGCCTGGAAGATCTCCTGCATCTGGGGGGCTGACAGCTTCAGCCCCCTGCGCATGAGGTCGTAGGCCTCGGCAATCAGTTGCATGTCGCCGTATTCGATGCCGTTGTGCACCATCTTCACGTAGTGCCCACCCCCTTTAGGCCCCAGGTAGGTGACGCAGGGGCCATCGGGCACTTGAGCGGCAATTTTGGTGAGGATGGGCTCCAGTTGCCGATAGGCTTCCAAGCTGCCGCCGGGCATGAGGCTGGGGCCGTTGAGGGCACCTTCTTCCCCGCCGCTCACCCCCATGCCGACAAAGTGGATCCCGCTGGCTTCTAGGACCTCGGCGCGCCGGTCGGTGTCCCTGTAGAGGGAGTTGCCGCCATCGATGAGGATGTCGCCTGGCTCCAGCAGGGGCTTAAGCTCGTCGATGATGGCATCCACCGGCGGGCCTGCCTTAACCATGATCAAGATTTTGCGGGGCCGCTCCATCAGTTGCACCAATTCCGGCAAGCTGTAGGCGGGGGTAATCTGCTTGCCTTGGGCCCTCCCTTGGATAAACTGCTCGGTTTTGGCGCGAGTTCGGTTGTAGACGACAACCGGAAAGCCATTGCGCTCGACGTTGAGGGCCAGGTTTTCCCCCATTACCGCTAGGCCAATGACCGCGAAGCTGGGCTTGCTCATGGTGGGGCAGGGTAACACCTCCCCCAATCTAAGGGGCGATCCGGCCAAGAGGGTTCAGGGATCCTGTTTTCTTCACCTTTTTTTGCCGGCTTTCAAGGACAGCCCAGACTCGCGCGGGTGGAAACCCCGGTTATGGGATGGGATCCCTCTGCTCGCTGGCACAGTTGCCGCAGGGCTGCCCTATCCACGTAGGCGTCGCTAAAGTCGGCGCCGGCAATCTGCGCCCCATCCCAAACGGCCCGCGCGGCGATTGCCCCCCTGAGGTTGGCCCCCCTGAGATCGGCGCCCGCTAGGTTGGCCAGATCCAGCAGGCTGTTGCTGAGATCTGCCCCCGCCAGCTTGGCTCCTGCCAGGTTGGCTTTGGTGAAGGCCACGCCGGCCAGGTTGGCCCCCTGCAAGTCGGCACCCTGCAGGTTGGCGCTGACAAAGCTACTGCCCCGCCAGTCCTGACCCGACAGATCCTGCCCCTGCAGATCGGCGTTGCTGAAGTTGAGACGGGTCTGGCCACCCGCCGGGGATCCCCACAGGCCCCACAGCAGCAGCGTTGCCCCCAGCAGGATCCCCAGGGGGATCCGCATCTGGGATCCCCTCTTGGCTTTTGCTGCCTCAGGACGCTTCAAAGCGCTCAACTTCTTCCGCGAGTTCTTATCATGCTGGTATGAAAGTAGCTTACTTTGACTGCGCAGCAGGCATTGCCGGCGACATGTGCCTGGGGGCGCTGCTGGATTGCGGGGTGCCCCTGGAGTATCTCAACCAGCAGCTCCAGGCCTTGGGCATCGGGGGAGAATACAGCCTGCAGGTGAGTCGCGTGCAGCGCTGTGGGCAGCCTGCCCTGCAGGCGGTGGTGGAGGTGCTGGACGGATCCCCGCCCCCCCGTTCCTGGTTGGAGATCCAGGCTTTGATTGCCGGATCCCACTTGGCCCCCGCAGTCAAGGCCCGCAGCCTCAAGGTCTTTGAGAAGCTGGCCCAGGCGGAGGCAAAGGTTCACCAGGTGCCCCTGGAAAAAGTGCATTTCCACGAGGTGGGGGCCGTCGATGCCCTGGTGGATATCGTCGGCACCTGTGTTGGCCTGGAGTGGCTACAGGTGGAGCGGGTGATCTCCTCTCCCCACCCCATTGGCGGCGGCTGGGTGGACACTGAGCACGGCAAGCTGGCCGTGCCGGTGCCGGCGGTGATTGAGCTGTGGGAAATGGGACGGGTGCCAGTGTTTAGCAATGGCGTAGAAGCCGAGCTGGTCACCCCCACCGGCGCGGCCTTGGCGGTGGCGCTGGCAGAAGCGTTTGGGCCCTGTCCGCCGCTGCGGTTGGAAAAAGTGGGGCGTGGGGCCGGCAGCCGCGAGCTGCCCATTCCCAACATCTTTCGTCTCTGGATTGGCCAGTCCCAGGGGGAAGAGCCGACCGAGATCGTCTCGGTGTTGCAAACTCAGATTGACGATCTCAACCCTCAAGTGATTGCCTATACCTGCGAGCAGTTGCTGGCCCTAGGTGCCTGGGACGTGTTTACCCAGCCCATCACCATGAAGCAAGGGCGGCCGGGAGTGTTACTGACGGTGATCTGCCCGCCGGAGCGGGTGCCGGAGTGCCAAGATCTCATCTTCCGGGAAACCACCACCCTGGGCATCCGCCACTCCCAGCAGCAGCGCACCGTCCTGGAGCGAAGGATCGAGCGGGTGGAAACCCCCTACGGCCTGGTGGACATCAAGGTGGCCTGCCGCCACGGCCACATCGTCAACGCCCAGCCGGAGTTTCGCGACTGTGTGGCCCGCGCCCAAGAGTTCCGCGTGCCGGTCCAGACGGTGTGGCTGGCAGCCCAAGCGGCCTGGCAAAAGCGGCTGCAGGGGGATCCCGCCTAAGAAGGTTGGGCCTTGGACAAGCGCATGCTCGTGCATAAGATCTGGCTGGATATAAGGATTTATGGAGCCAGATCGGAAATGTTCCAGAGTAGGCAACGGGGCTCTTCCTCAGATTCCCGATGGATTGGCTCCTGTTGGACAGAGATGCGGATCCCTGACCTGCTAGCCTGAAAAATATCAATACCCCGCGCTCTTGCCGACAACCGCAACCATGGAATCCCAAGCCGCCCAATTTAACTTCGACCGCCAACTCTGGGATCGCTTTATCAGCGTAGCGCAACCCTACTTCTACCCGCGGGTGCGCTACGGGGGCTGGATCTTCTTCGGCTTGCTAGCAGCATCCATGGTGTTTGTGGTTGCCCTCATGTTTTTTGTCGAGATTGGGGTAACCCTGGTTGGACAGGCTCTTTTTCCAGAGTTCTTCCGCACCCTAGCAGCAGGCTTGGTCGAGCAAACAGAGAGGAATTTAGCCTCGCCGGTGCTATGGGTGGCCGCAGCCAGTTTGGCCCTGAGCAGCCTGGCCTTTGGGCTGGTGTGGCGCCAGATTTGCCGCCGTTGGCTGCAATGGGTGCTGCTGACCTTTTTGCTGTTCCTGTCGCTAACGGTAAACCGGCTGAACGTGATGATCAGCTTTATCTTCCGGTTTATCGACACGGCTCTGCAGCAAAAAGAAGAGAGCACCTTCTGGCAATTTTTGATCATCTATGGCGTGCTGATCATCTCCGCCATCCCCATTTTGGTTATTTACCGATATACACGGCTAAAGCTGGCCCTGTTTTGGCGGGAATGGCTGACCGACTACTTTCTGGATCGCTACTTTGATCGGCGGGCCTACTACGAGCTGGATTCCAACGCCGCTAACACAGAGATCGATAACCCTGACCAGCGCATCTCGGAAGATGTACGCTCGTTTACCGGCACCACTCTTTCTTTTTTGTTGGATATTCTTGACTCCATCCTCACCCTCTACGCCTTTACTGGGATTCTCTACAGCATTTCCCGCCCCCTAGCGGTGGGGCTGGTTATCTATGCTACCATCGGCACCGGGATCGCCATTTTGGCCGGCCGCAAGCTGATTAAAATTAACTTCGATCAACTGCGCTACGAGGCCGACTTCCGCTACAGCCTAGTCCACGTGCGGGACAACGCCGAGTCCATTGCTTTTTACCAAGGGGAAGACCTGGAGCTGAGACAGATCTTGAACCGCTTTGCTGCCGCCTTGCGCAACTTTAATTTGCTGATCATCTGGCAGGCCATTATCGACATTTTTCAGTACGCCTATAACTATTTCACTCGCATTGTGCCCTACGTAATTGTGGCCCCCCTTTACTTTAGCGGCGTGCGCGATTTCGGCATCATTACCCAGGCTACCATCGCCTTTAGCCAGGTGCTGAGCGCCCTTTCGATTGTGGCCAACCAGATCCAGAGCATCTCCAGCTTTGCCGCCGGGATCAACCGCCTGGGATCCTTTTACGAAGCTTTGGAGAATCCTGCCCTGCGCCAGCTGCGCCCTCGAGAAAGTACCATCCAAACCCGCATTGCTCCCCAACTGGCCCTGCAGCAGGTGACTTTGCTAACGCCTAATTCGGAACGAACCCTGGTGCGGGATTTGTCCTTGACTTTAGAGGCGGGCCAACGGCTGCTGATTGTGGGAGCCAGCGGCAGCGGCAAGAGCTCCCTCCTGCGGGCCATTGCCGGCCTGTGGAACAACGGCCAGGGATCCATTGCCCGCCCCGATACCACCGAGATGCTCTTCCTGCCGCAAAAGCCCTACATGCTGCTGGGATCCCTGCGGGATCAACTGCTCTACCCGGGCCGCCGCCGGGATCTTAGCGACGCAGATCTCCTCCGGGTTTTGGCCCAGGTGAACCTGGCCGATTTGCCGGAGCGGGTGGGCGGCTTCGACGTGGAGAAAGATTGGGCTAGCACCCTCTCTTTGGGCGAACAGCAGCGCTTGGCCTTTGCCCGCATTTTGATTACTCAGCCCCGCTACGCCATTTTGGACGAGGCCACCAGCGCCCTGGATGTGGCCAACGAAAAGCTGCTCTACCTGCAACTGCAGCACCTCAACACCACCTACGTCAGTGTCGGCCACCGACCCACTCTCCTGGCCTACCACGATCTGGTCTTGGAGCTGCAGGGCAACGCTGCTTGGAAGCTCTGGTCGGCGGCAGACTACGGCGCCCGCCTGGCGCTGGCCGGCTAGAGATGCTGCCGCAGCTCTCAATCTGCGGCGGCACCCCTCACCCCCATCCCCTCTCCCTCTGGGAGAGGGGGGCAGGCTGTTCTAACCCCAACCCACAGAACTGGACGCGACCCAGGGGAGATGCTACCCTGTTTCACAGGTATTCCGACCGGATTACTGGAGAATCAGATGACTCCCTTTGCCGCCTCTGAGGCCAAGCGCTCCAAGGTGGAGCAGATCAAAGCAGATAGCCACTTCCTGCGGGATCCCTTGCAGCAGGAGTTGGCCCAAGACACCACCCACTTCAGCGAAGCGGCGGTGCAGGTGCTCAAGTTCCACGGTGTCTACCAGCAGGACGACCGGGATCTGCGGCAGCAGCGAAAGCAGGAGGGACTGGAGCGGGCCTACCAGATGATGCTGCGCACCCGCATTCCGGGGGGGCATGTGCCGCCACAGCTTTACTTGACCCTGGATCGGCTGGCGGAGGAGTACGGCAACGGCACTTTGCGGGCCACCACCCGGCAGACCTTTCAATTACACGGGATCCTGAAGAAAAATCTCAAGGCCACAGTGGCCAGCATTATTCGGCAGATGGGATCCACCCTGGCCGCCTGTGGAGATGTTAACCGCAACATCACGGCGCCGGCTGCCCCCTACAAGAACCGGCCTGCCTACCGCTATGCCCAGGAGTATGCCCGCAAGCTGGCGGATCTCTTGGCTCCGAAGACTTCTGCCTACTACGAGCTGTGGGTGGATGGGGAGCCAGTTCCCATCCCGCCGGTGGATCCGGAAGTCCGGGAAGCCGAGCAGTTTGTCGGCAATGGGGTAAGGCTGGAAGGGCCGGAGCCTCTGTATGGCCCAGTCTACTTGCCCCGCAAGTTCAAGACCGCCATCACCGTGGCTGGAGAGAACACGGTCGATATCTACGCCCAGGATCTGGGCCTAATTGTGCTCACCGACCGCAAGGGCAACCTCAAGGGCTTCAACATCGTGGTGGGCGGCGGCATGGGGCGCACCCACGGCAAGGAGGAGACCCAACCCCTTTTGGCCCAGAAACTCTGCTTTGCCCCGCCGGAAGCGGTGTACCGGATTTGCCAGGCGGTTTTGGCGGTGCAGCGGGATCACGGCAACCGCTACGACCGCAAGCAGGCGCGGCTGAAGTATCTGGTGCGCGACTGGGGGATCCGCAAGTTTCGCCGCGTGGTCGAGCAGTACCTGGGGGAAAAGCTATTGCCCTTCCGACGGATGCCCAAGTTTGTCCCCAATAGCGACGACTACCTGGGCTGGCACGAGCAGGGGGATGGCCGTTGGTTTTTGGGCCTCTCCATTGAAAATGGCCGCATCCAGGATACGCCGGAGCGGCAGCTGAAAACGGCCCTGCGCAAGATTGTGGAGGAATTTTCCCTGCACCTGCGGCTTACCCCCACGCAGGACGTGATCTTCATCGACATCGAGGAGGGCCAGCGAGAGGCCATTAACCAGATCCTCAAGTCCCACGGGGTGCTCTCCAAAGAGGAGATCCCGGAGCTGGTGCGGCTTTCCATGGCCTGTCCGGCGCTGCCCACCTGTGGCTTGGCCATTACCGAGTCGGAGCGGGCCCTGCCCACCCTGATCCGCCAGTTGGATCAGGTGTTGCGGGAGCTAGATCTGCAGGATTCGCCCTTTTTGGTGCGCATGACCGGCTGTCCCAATGGCTGTGCCCGCCCCTACTTGGCAGAGCTGGGACTGGTGGGATCCGCTCCCGATCACTACCAGATTTGGCTGGGGGCCAGCCCGCAAGGGGATCGCCTGGCTCAGCCGTTTCAGGATCGGGTGCACATCAGCCAAATTGTGCCTTTGATGAGGATTCTCCTGCAGCTCTACAAACAGGAGCGCCACCCCCAAGAGCGCTTTGGCGACTACTGCCACCGGGTGGGGATCCCCTACCTACAGGCCCAGGTGCAGCGGCTCCAGCAGGTTCAAAGCTAAGGGGACTGCCCCTCCCTTCCTCACTGAGGGCAAAGTGGGTCACTGGTTCAGGAGGCTGCTAGGCTTCCAGGGGAGCGAATGATAGAGTACAAAGAGGTTTTGTGCGAGCCCCTTCATGCCTCAGTCCAAACCTGACGAACCTTTCGTCCGCAAGGTCTTCAAAGCGCTGGTGCTGGTGGTCGGCGCAGCGATGTTCCTAAGCTTCTCCTTTGGCCCCATCCTCCAGGCGCTGGGGCCTTCGGACTCGCAAGACACCGCCAACTTGGTTACTGAGCAACTGCGGGCCCAGGCGGACGGCTACCGGGCTGTGCTGGAACGGGAGCCGGATAACCCCATCGCCCTGCGGGGGTTGATCGACACGCAACTGCAGCTCAACGAGCCGCAAGGGGCCATCGAGCCGCTGAAGAAGCTGGTGGAACTGGAGCCGGAAAATCGGCAACTGCGAGCTTTTTTGGCCCAGATTCAGCAAGATACAGGGGATCTGGAAGGGGCATTAGAGCAGCTCCAGATCCTTCACGAGAAGGATCCCAAAGATAGCCAAGTCCTGCAGGAGCTGGCCGACGTTCAACTAGCGCTGGGCCACCCTTCTCAAGCCATTGAACTACTGGAGAACTATCTGAAGGAAGTCCCGGAAGATAACGATGTCCGTCTGCGCTTGGCCTTTATCTACGTCCGCAATAACCAGACGGAAAAGGCTGTCGCCCTCTACGACGAGATGATTGCGGCGGATCCCAGCGACTTTGCGCCCGTGTTGGGCAAAGCAATAGCCCTTAGCTCCGCCACCGATGAAAACCTACGGGCAAAAGCCCCGGAGCTATTTGAGCAAGCAGCCCGCCTGGCCCCACCCAAGCTGCGGGAGCAGATCCGGCAAGAGGCCGAGCTCTCTGCCCAAAGAAACCAGCCTCAGGCTGTTGAGAGCCAGGAGACTGCTCCCTGAGGAGAGTCGTCCCCCTCAAGACTCGGAGACCTCCTTGAGGGCCGCTTCCACCGAGGGATAGATCTCGAAGAGGGAATCTAGGTGGGTAACCTTGAGAACCAGCTTCGCTTGTTCTCCCAGGCTGCAGAGCTTGAGAGGACAGCCGGCAGCGGAACAGAGGCGTCTTGCCCACACCAAAGCCGACACCCCCCTACTGTCGATCAGCGGAACCTGACTTAGATCCAGCAAGAGATGTCTTGGTTTCTCGGCGAGAACCGTGCCCAGCTCTTGGCGCACCAGAACCGGATCCAGCTTTCCTGGCGGAAGCTTGACGAGGGTAACAAGGGATCCCTTGGGGCTGAGCCGGGTGGAAACATTCACAAAAGGCTGAGAAAGTCAAGGGCGGGAGCCACATTGATTCTGAACCAAAGCCGCCGGGTTGGGTTCCGCCGGGCAACTTTTATTTGAGATGTGGGAAGGTAGCTCTAATGGATACGCACGGGATCCCGGATTGGTTGGGGGATGCGGCTGCCCTGGGTTTGTTGGCCCTGCAGATGCCGATGGCGGCGGTGTTGCTGGCGCGGCTGCTGCCCTCTTTGTGGCGCCCTTCCCCTCTGCCCCCTGGCCAAGCGGGGATCCCCTTCCCGACGGGCCTGGTCAGCGTCTTGCTGCCCACCCTCAACGAGGCCGAGCGCCTGGATCCCTGCCTAGAAGGGCTGCACCGCCAGGGAGCGGTCGTGCGCGAGGTGCTGGTGGTGGATAGCCGCTCCCAGGATGGCACCCGCGAAAAAGTGCTGCAGATGGCCGCGCGGGATCCCCGCTTTCGCCTCTTGACCGACGATCCCCTGCCCAGCGGCTGGGTCGGTCGCCCTTGGGCGTTGCACTATGGATTTCTCCAGTCGGATCCCGCCTCTGAGTGGATCTTGGGCATTGATGCCGACACCCGCCCCCAGCCGGGCCTGGTGGAGCAGCTGCTGGAAACTGCCCAGGCCAAAAAGCTGGATCTCATCACCCTGGCGCCGCAGTTTATCCTGCAGCACTGGGGGGAAGGCTGGCTGCAGCCAGCTCTTTTGACAACCCTGATCTACCGCTATGGGGCGGCAGGGGAGACTCCCCACTTGCCGGAGCGGACGATGGCCAATGGGCAGTGTATGTTGGTGCGCCGCTCGGTGCTGGAAGCCATGAACGGCTATACCCTGGCGCGGGCCTCCTTTTGCGACGATGTCACCCTGGTGCGGCAGATCGCGGCAGCCGGCTTTAAAGTAGCTTTTTGCGACGGTCGGCACCTGCTCAAGGTGCGCATGTACACCTCTTTGGCCGAAACTTGGCGGGAGTGGGGCCGATCCCTGGATTTGAAAGACGCCACCCCCAGGGCCCAACTGTGGGGGGATATGGCCCTGCTGGTGCTTACCCAAGGGATCCCACTCTTGGCAGTGGGGGGGCTGGGGATCAAGGCCGGGCTGGGGTTCCCCTTTTCCCTAACAGAGCAAGTGTTGTTGGGGCTCAACCTGGGCTTGCTGGCCCTGCGACTGGGGGTGCTGATGGGCATTCGCGGCTCTTATCAGGATCCCCCCTGGACGTTTTGGGCTTCGCCGCTGGCGGATCCCTTGGCTGTCCTGCGGGTGATCTTGTCAGCCCTCAGCCGCCCCCGCTCTTGGCGCGGGCGCACCTACTAGTCGACTGCCTCAGGATCTCACCTGCCCCGCGAAGCGCAGCGGAGTGACAGCAGGCGCAAGCGAGTGTTGGGTGGCCCTCAAATAAGGCAACCCCTGATCGAGTAAGCCTAGCTGCACCGCTCTTTCAACAGGGTAGTTTGTGATCACTAGCTCCGTGATTTTGCCTCGTTTTGTCCCCTTGCAGTTGATAGCCCGGTTTGCTTGAACTTCATCAATAGCAAAGAAGGGCATAGCGTACAAAGAGCGAATGATTGCGGTGTCAGAATTAGAAAGCATGATGTACACCTTATTCTTGCTTAAGTCAATGCAAATGTCTCGTAATCGCTCTTGATCCTCTAGGCCGAAGCCACTGGCATGATAGGAGGTAAAGTTTGATGTTTGCGAGACAGGAACGTAAGGCGGGTCGAAATACACCCAGTCGCCTGGCTTGGCCCTCTCAACAACCGTATCAAATGGCACGCACAAAATTTCAACATTTTGTAGAGCAAGGGATGCAGCTAAAAGATTGTCCTTGTCTAGATACTTTGGAGCTTTATATCGCCCAAAAGGAACATTGAACTTTCCTTGCCGATTGACGCGATACAAACCATTATAGCCTGTCTTGTTCAGGTAAATCATGCGCGCTGCTCGTCCTACAAGACCCATTGACCAAGGATCTTTCTCTCGAATCTGGTAATAAAAACTTTCATTGTGTGGAAATTCGGAGAGTAGTTGAATAACTTCCCAAACATGATCGCGAATAGCCAGGTAAGTATCTATCAGCTCAGCGTTGATATCGGAAAGGATCGCCTGTTTGATTTTGCATTCTCTATACAGGCGAAAGAAAAGCGCGCCACTCCCAACAAAAGGCTCGTGGTAAGTTCTGAAATAGACCGGCATCCGCTCTAATAGGGCGTCTGTCAGTTGTGTCTTGCCACCGGCCCATTTTAGAAAAGGTCGCGGAAGAAGCAAATCGCTCATGTTACAATCCAAAATACAAACGTAACCAATCTTCTAAATCGCTGAACCAAACCACTTTCTCAGTAGACATCAGTTATCCTTGCATGTTCTTTGAAAACCCTTCGCCGTCAATTACCTCGATCCCTGGAATAGGCCAGTGCTCCATATCTTGAATGGTTGCAGGGATCTTCTCTTCCGCTGTGCCTGACGTCGCCTGAAACTTACACTCCACTCCCAGTCGCTTGCCGCTTTTTTCATCGCTAATGACCACATCAATATACCGCTGTTGCCCCCACAGCCTTCGTGCTGGTCTTCAATCCAAGAGATTGTGCCAGAGCAACAACTCGCTGCTTTAATTCGTCACCACTTTTAGGCGCTGTTCTTTTTCCTGACATAGAGAAAACTCCTCACAGACAATCAGCTTCGTTTGTTTTCACCACCCCTGCGCTCTCCCATCGCCACCCAACTCCCGAAGCTTTGCGGCTAGGCGCTGCTGTTCCTGACGGACTTGGGCGAGGGCTGCTACTGCCGCTCCTGCCCTACTTGTTCAATTCCCCCAGAAGCAAATTCCCGTCGGCAGTCCACCACTGCAAGTAGGTGGCTGTGGTTTCTACTTTTTGTCGGTGCCACACCCTCAAGAACCAGCCGATCTCCGGAGTCCAGTAGCAGTGGTTTTCATCTGCTGTTGCAGAAGCACATAGCAACCTTAATACAGATTAGTGATCGGGGGCAAGATGGATTTAATGCAGGGGCTCGTGGATTTCGTAGACAGCAACCCCGATCTCCGAGAGCTGGGGCAAGCCTTAGCTGTCAAAACAACACTCCAAGGCCATACTCACCCCTAGGTCTGTGACGTGTTGCAAGTGTCATCAAGCTTTATCAGCAACCGGAACTTATACTCCCAAACCAAGGAGCTGCTGGACTTGCTCTAGCTTATCGAGGCTCAAAGCCCTATCTCTCTCCCGAATAAAAAGCTGCTGCTATTGCGATGAGCTGAAGGAAAGTTTAGAAGAGGCAGTCCCAGAAGAATGAGGAAGCAGTTGCTCAAAAAAAGAGATACGGCATAAGGCAAAAGAGTAGAAGCTCCTGATGGACAAGGGGGAGCTACAGCCTTTTAATTTAAAATAGGGTACAGGTATTCAAGAGGAAGGAGAGAAAGGAATGCCGACTCATTCTTTGGATTTGCGGCAAAGAGTTGTAGCAGCCTACCAGGCAGGTAACACCTCCATCCGCCAGGTGCCCCCGATCCCGGTTGCGGTAGATTTCGTCGATATCCCGACCCAGGCTCTGGGCAATGATGCGGGGTAGGCCGAGGATCCCTTCTTCTGGCCGGTCAATGCTGGCAATGCTTACTAAGGTGGCAATCGCCTCTTCTGCTGTGGGGGGCGCCCCGATCACGTGCAGCCCACAGGGCAACAGCCGCGACTCGATCTCCATGAGCTTGGCGTAGAGCTTGCCCACCACCGTGTCCCGTTCCTCTAGGGTGAGCTGGGCGGCGTCCACCGTCGGCAGCTCCACGTCTTTGTCTAGGTTGACTAGCCGCGCCTTGTCGCAGATGGCGTTGACAATGGCAATGCCCCGCGCCCCCTCCCGCAGGGTTTGGTAAGAGCCAATCAGGTCCCGCAGCTCCTGCAGCCCCTTGTAGAGGCCAGCGTTTTCTGCTGGCGGTGTCAGGTAGCTGATGGTGCAGGCATAGCCGCGCCGCTTGGCGATGGTGGCCTCGCTGGGGTTGTTGGCAGCGTAGTAGTAAAGGTTGGGCAGGGATCCAATTAGGTTATCCGAGTAGCACTCGCTGGACATGCCAATCTGCTTGCCCGGCATGAACTCGAGAGACCCGTGGGTGCCAAAGTGGATGACCACGTCGGCTTTCCAAACCTTTTCCAGGTAGGTGTAGTAGGCGGCAAAGCCGTGGTGGGGGCTGGCCGATCTCGAAAAGAGCAGCCGCATGGGATCCCCTTCGTAGCCAAAGGTGGGCTGCACCCCGATGAACACGTTGCCAAAGTGCTTGCCGTAAATCAGTAGATTTTGCCCATCGGTGTTCAGGTGCCCTGGAGCTGGCCCCCAGTATTTCTCAATGGCTTTGACGTAGGGGGTCAGGGCCTCGTACTCCCGCACCGACAGCTTGGCAGCTACATTCAGCTCCGGGCTAGCGTACTGGGCCTGGGGATCGTGCAGGATGGACTCCATCAGCTCCTGGGGGGTTTTGGGCAGCTCTGGCCCCAGGTCGTAGCCATTGTGGGCCAGCGCCTGCATCACCCGGTGGATGGAGGCAAACACATCCAGGTAGGCGGCTGTTCCCACATTGCCTTTGTCGGGCGGAAAGCTGAAAATGGTGATGGCAATTTTCTTCTCTATCTTGGGCTTGCGCCGCAGATGGGCCCATTTAATAGCCCGCGCTGCAATCAGCTCAATCCGATCCTGCATTGCGTGAGCTTTGCCGGTGACGGCGTCCCGCCCCGAGAGAATGATTGGCTCAATGGCCCCGTCCAGCTCGGGAATGGCAACTTGCAGCGCCACCTGTACCGGGTGCAAGCCCAAGTCACTGTTGGCCCATTCCTCGGTGGATTGAAACACCAAGGGCAGGGCCACCATATAGGGGCGATTTAGCCGCTTGAGCGTCTCCACTGCCTTGGGGTGATCCTGCCGCGCCGGCCCGCCCACCAGAGCAAACCCGGTTAGCGACACCACTACATCCACAATGGGCGCCGTCTTTTGCTCGTTCCAGAAAAACTCGTTCACTGGCTTGGAGAAGTCCAAGCCGCCGGCAAACACCGGCACCACTCGCGCCCCGCGCGACTCCAGCTCTTGCACCATGGCAACATAGTGGGCATCGTCCCCCGTCACCAGGTGGGTGCGCTGCAGCACCAGCCCCACGCAGGGGGCCAAGGGATCCTTCACGTCTTCCGGCAGGTCCTCGCGGGCATTGTACCAGTCCCAGTACTCCGCCAGGCTGGCAAACATTTGCGGCGCCAGCGGGTGCCAGATACCCATCTCCAAGTAGGTAACCGGCTCAGCAAAGGAGAGCTGCCCCCGCATCCCTGGCAGGTAGCGATCCGCCAGCATGAGCAAAAAGTTCTCCAGGTTCTCCCGGGATCCGCCCAGCCAGTACTGGAAGCTGAGCATGAAGTTACGGGCATCCTGCGCCTTGTCGAAGGGCAAGTACTTCAACACCTTGGGCAGGGTCTGCAGCAGCTTCAGCATCCCCTCTTGGAAGCTGGATCCCTGCTGGCGCTTGCGCATGAACTGGGCAATGGCGCTCTTGGACTGCCCTAGCTGCGCCATGGAAAAGGATCCCAGCTTATTAAGGCGCATCACCTCCGGCATGGAGGGGAAGACCACCACCGCATCCAGCCGCTCCCGCAGGGGCTCCACCGCCTGCACCACCTTCTGGGCAATGTCTTCGATAAAGATTAGGGATCCAATAAAGACATTGGCCGTCTCCAGATCCCGCTGGAAAGCCTCATACCCCGAGGGATCCCGCAGCTCCTCCACCAAGTACCCCGACAGCTCCACCGCCAGCTTGGGGTTGTGGGCATTGATGCGCTGCACCGCCGCCGTCAGGGCGCTCTGATACTGCGGCTCCAACACCACGTACACCACCTTCATCAAGCGGCGATCCCCCACCTCAGCAGGGGCAACGTGGCGGGTGATGGGCTTAACCAGAGTAAACATGCGGTCGCTCTCCGTCCGGTGATGCAAACAGCCTACGGGTAAGCATTATCCCTTATGACCTGTTTCCCGTTCTACCCGAGAAACGGATCCCTGCTGGGGGCACGGAGGCAAGGCTGTAACAATTCGAAATAACCTTTGAGCCTCTGTAAGGGCAGAGGGATCTGATCACTCTGTGGGAGCCTTTCACGTTACCCTTAGCAAGCGAGCAGTGCAGTACGTTGTCTACGTTAAGGCTGCAGAGGATTGTTGAAGCAGAAGAGGATCGGCCAGGGTGAGTGAAGCGGAGTTAGCAGAACTTGTTTTGACTAAGCTTAAAGAAGCTGGGTTCGTAGTAACAGATGAAGGTAAGCTATGCCCTTCTGTCCTTGGTAAGGAGAGCTTGCGGCGGGTACACAGGCCTGCTCTTCAGTTAGAAATCGCTAACCGGCAAGATTGGCTTCGCCAATATCTTCCTAAATACCTCACCTTCTTCGCAGACGGTAACGAGATTATACCTGAGCGCATTGATCCGGTTTTAGTTGAGGTTACCAAACAGCAGCACCATGACCTCTTCCGCATAGCTCGGCTACTCTGGTCTATCCCGTTCTCCAAGGGATATGGGCGCCGCTCCCGGTTTCTAATCATAGACAAAGCTAATGACAAGCTGATCGGTCTGTTAGCTCTGCAGTCCCCGCCTCTTAGTTTTCCAGCTCGCGATCGTCTGTTTTGCTACCCCCCTGGCAAAAAAACGGAGATGGTTAACCAGACAATGGATATTCAAACTTTGGGCGCTGTGCCACCATATAACCGTCTCCTAGGTGGAAAACTGGTAGCGTTGGCAGCAGCGTCAAATGAGGTTCGACAAGCCTACTGGCACAAATACCTGGGTCGTGTGACTGAAATCGAACAGCGCATCCTAAAACCTCACCTAGTTGCACTTACAACCACAAGTGCTTTTGGAAGAAGTAGCCTGTATAACCGCCTGAGTTACAAAGGAATTCTTATAGCTAAGTCTATTGGCTATACCGAAGGATACGGAGCTTTTCACCTAGCGGAACTTTACCCACTATTCCGAGAGTTTTTAGAAAACCAAGGCATTTCGACTCGCGGTGGCTTTGGTAGTGGGCCAAGGCGGAAATGGCAAATAATAGTGAAAGCCCTCAGACGGCTAGGTCTTTCAGATCAGCTCCTCTACCATGGCGTAAAGCGGGAAGTGTTTCTGTTTCGCCTGGTGGACAATCTGGAAGCATACATGGAAGGCCGTGACACTGAACCAATCTATCGCAATTTGCCATTCTCGGAACTGGTCGCCTGGTGGCGGGAGCGCTGGCTGCTGCCGCGAGCAGGGCGAGTGGATGGATGGCGGGCTTGGCGCAAAGAGGAAATCAAGAATATACTTCTGATGGAACAGAATAAGGCCACAGAGTAAAGATGGAGTAATTTGTAATGGAATCTGGAGAGCGTCCCTTTGGTGAACTTCCTGCTGCTTTAGTTGATGAGGCTCTCAAACGCACAGCGGATCTTGGTCAGAAACTGCTGGATAATTTTGAGCAAGTACGCACTCGTCGCGAGGAATGGCGAGAGGGCCTCAAGAGAGCAGGCTTGCTTCATCGCGATGCCGAGGTTCCCTATACGTCTGTTCCAACAACCTGCGGTGTAGATGGTTCCTATGCTGTTGAGCGATTGTTAGCCAGCGACCTGATTGCAGCAGCTGCTGTGGCTGTCGAAGGCTTGACGCCACCTTCAGAAACGCGCTACTGGCCCGAACCTCGCCACCGAATTTGGATAGAGACGGAGGCGCACGAAGCCGAAACGGGCACCATCCTGCGTGCTCTGATGATCGGTATGGAGTTAGAACTGGCAGCACAAGCGCCGCACGAGGTTGTCTTTATAGATGGCTCTCTCACGACCCCTCTCATTTACTTTAATCAGGCGCTGAACAAGAGTCAGGATGCTTTACATTTGCATACGACGGCCCGCTTTCTTGGGGGCGTGCTCTCGTTCCTGGAAGCTTACCGAACAGTATTGGCCTCAGCTCGAAGCGACCGTTGCTGGGTAGCGATACCCAAATATACGACAAGACGGGAAATTGGCCAGAAAATGGGCTGGCCTGATACCCACGACGATCGCGGACTTCTAAGTTTTGTGCTGGAGCCGGGTGAATACACAGGCCCTATGGTTCTCCAACAGCCTTCTCAACCCTGGCACTTGAATCTGGATCCACTCGCATCTAATCTCAAGCAAGAAGCAGAAGGCGTAACAAGGGAGATTGTTGCTCTACTGGATGAAATCCGGGTCGTTTATTATCGTCCTTATCCCTGGCTTCCCGCTCTTCGAGTGGAGATGAACCCGAAGGTATCTGAAAATCGGGCGCGCCTGGCCACAGTGCTCCATGGCATTCGTCATCAATGCGGTACACCGGCGGTCATGGAGCCCTACCCCCTCTACATGGCGGATCGTATGGTCAAGCACTTGCCCAAGGCCATCCCTACGTTTCGGCAGGTTACCAGCCAGCATATCGCTGAGACGTATTTGGGGGACGTTAGTGAGGTTTTTCTAGGCCTGCATGGTTATCGCACCGAGTCAGGAGTCTGATCCTATGCCAACGAATAATCTTGATCAGCTTGTGGATGCAGCGGAACGGATTGGCGTGGTGGGGTCACCATCCTCTACCAGTGAATTGGCGCTGGACATCTTGGCCGGAGCCGTCAGCAAGAAGCTTGTGGGGGAACTGGCCCTGTTTCGCTATTACCAGGATGGGCTTTCTCATTATGCTTTGGGACAGATTACTGAGGTGAAACTGCGCAATGTCTGGCACGAAGACCCCACCATGCGCAGCCTGATTCGTCAGCGTGGGCGGGTGGATACAGTTAGCGAACGCCAGGATACCCATACAGGGGAGATGACGATCAGCGCCGTCTTCTCTGCTGAATCCAATGGCTACCGTCCCAGTATCCTGGGCACTGTCCCGGCTACAGGCACGCCCATTCATCTTGTCAATGATGCCGTTTTGTCCGAATTGCTCTCGCCCTATCGTGACCAGCTTTTCTACCTGGGGCATGTCTATGGCTCAAAACCGCTTTTGCCTCTTTGGTTCAAACATTTCGACACTGGTCCCCAGGGTGCTGGCGAAGCCTACCATCTGGGCATTTTTGGCAAAACCGGTTCTGGAAAGTCGGTGCTGGCTAAGATGATCCTGCTGGCCTATGCCCGCTATCCCGGGATGGCACTCCTGGTCATTGATCCGCAGGGTGAATTTGCTAAAGAGGCGAGAGGTGAGGCAGTTCCAGGCGCATTCCAGTTGCGAATGAAAGAAGTCCTGGACAGGCTTGGAAAGCCGACCAATGTGCATAGCGTGAGGAATTTGGTGCTGGACCGGTGGAACTTGTTTGAACAGATCCTCTTGGAGTCAGGATTCTTTCAGCGGCTTGGCGTTAAAGCAGTCGAAAACCAGCGTCAGGCCGCAGAGGCCATAAGTGAGCAGTTGCAGAAAGACAGTGTACATCTTGCCGAGTTACACAAACGTGAGAGTTTCGATAAAGCGTGGGGATATTTGCAGGAAGAGCGTATTCAGGTGCGATTTTATGGTTCGAAGGAGGCTAGGGAACGAGTCCGTCAGCAGATGGCTGGTGCCAATCAGAATGACCTATATCAGACAATTTGGCTTCCTGTTACGCAACTGTTTCGTGAAAATCGATCAGGAGCACAGAAAGTAGAGCAGCTGTTGGCCAGCCTGTTTAACTCTGATCGAAATCAGCGGCCTCTCGTCGTGATAGACTTGTCTATAGAACAGGCAACTCAAACTGCTGCGAGTTGGAATACGCTCCCCCTTTTTGGTGGAGATCAATCCCAGCCGCAAAGTACTCCCTTGTTCTGGAATGAGACGATACAAGCGCTGGTGATCAAACGGCTATTGGAAGGTATTCGCACAGCGGCAGAATATGCCTATCGGCAAAGCCAAGGTCTCAACACACTGGTGCTGATAGATGAAGCTCACCGCCTTGCACCCCGTGAAGAACCTGAGAGTGAAGAGAAGAAAGCTGTACGGGGCATCTTGATTGATGCGGCACGCACCACTCGTAAGTACGGAGTAGGCTGGCTATTCATTAGCCAGACCCTATCCAGTCTGCACCGAGAGATTTTGGAGCAGCTGCGCATCCTTTTCTTTGGCTTCGGCTTAGGTATGGGAGCTGAATTCAAGACATTGAGTGAGCTAGTAGGTGGGCGTAGCAAAGCCCTTGATCTCTATCAGCTATTCCGTGACCCACACTCGTCCTTTGACACTGAAAGCCGAGAGTACTCATTTATGACCATTGGCCCAGTTTCTCCTCTCTCGTTTGCGGGTACACCGTTGTTCTTCAACGCTTTTAGCAATGCCGACGAGTTTTTAAGGGCCAACTTTAGTAGTCTTAACAAATGAATAAGCTGTAAAGAGCACGATGAAGTTAAGGGGATCCATCAACTACCTCCAAGTACACTAAGAAACCCAGCCCCAGGAAACGTGACTGCCTGATTCTAGAAGCAGTGACAGCGAGGCAGCCTGGCAAGCCACGGGGGCTATGCTAGGCCGGGAGGTTAGTCTTGAAGCTGAGATGCGCGCTCACTACCTGCAACATGTGCCGTTTGAGGGTCTTGGCTACATAGAGTCTTGGCTTAGAGCCAAGGGATACCCTGTAACAGGCACAAGGTTCTTTGAATCGACGAGATTGCCGAGCTTGGATGAATTTGACATACTCATCGTCATGGGTGGCCCTATGAGTGCCAATGACGAAAGCACGTTTCCTTGGCTGGGCCAGGAGAAAGAGTTCATCCGCAATGCTATCGAGGCTGGCAAGTCTATTTTGGGCATCTGTCTGGGGGCGCAACTGATTGCCAGCGCAATGGGGGCTCGGGTGTTTCCAAATCCCGTTAAGGAAATAGGCTGGTGGCCGGTGCAAGGGATCCAACCGGCTAACGAGCTGGCCTTTCGCTTCCCGCCCTCGATTGAGGTTTTTCACTGGCACGGGGAAACCTTCGAGCTGCCCCCTGGTGCAATTCACCTTGCCAAGAGCGAAGGCTGTGAGAACCAGGCCTTTCAGCTTGGACGCTCAGTGATCGGCCTCCAGTTTCACTTGGAAACCACGCCAGAACTGGTGCAAGGGCTTGTCTCCCACTGCCGCAACGAACTGTTGCCATCTACCTATGTGCAGTCGGAAGCAGAGATCCTCTCAGCCTCCCCTGAGAAGTACCAAGCCATAAACCGTCTAATGGGCGAGGTTCTCTCCTTTCTCTGTCGCTCCGATCCCTAGGCCCCGCGCTGCGCTCTAGAGAGCGGCCAAAGCCGTAAGATGCAGATCTGCAAGCCAAAGTTCCAAGAGGATAGACGTGGGCCATCAGGTTTTGGGACTGGGGATCGCGGGTTGGTCGGCTGCACGGCTGCTGCGGGCCCAGGGAAAAGAGGTGTGGGTCTGGGACGAGCAGGACTCGGAGATCTTGCGGCAACGGCAGGCGGAGCTGGAACGGGAAGGGATCCCTGTCCACTTGGGCCAGCCTTTTCAACTGCTGCCGGGAGTGAAGCAGGTGGTGGTCAGCCCGGGCATTGCCTGGGATCACCCGCTGCTGCAAGAGGCGCGGCGGCAAGGGATCGAGGTGGTGGGAGAGGCGGAGCTGGCCTGGCCGTTTCTTGAGCACCTGCCTTGGGTGGGGATCACGGGCACCAACGGCAAAAGCACCACCACGGCCCTGGTGGCGGAGATGTTCAAGGCGGCAGGGCTCGAAGGGATCCCCTGCGGCAACATCGGCTTACCTCTGTCGCAAGTGGCTCTAGAAACCTGGCAAGGGCGGCGGCAGCCGGCTTGGATCGTGGCAGAGCTGAGCAGCTACCAACTAGAAGCTAGCCGCCACCTGATGCAGAGCTCCCCCGGCAGCCCGCCCCGCATTGGGGTGTGGACAACTTTCACCCCCGATCACCTAGAGCGGCACGGCACCCTGGAGCGCTACGCCGGCTTTAAGGCGCGGCTGCTGCAGCGGGCCCAGTGGCGGGTGGTCAACGGCGAGGATCCCTACCTCTTTCGCCGCCGGCAGGACTGGGAAAACACCTACTGGGTTTCGCTGCAAGATCCGCAAGCGGATGTTTTCCTGCGGGGGAGCACCCTTTACATCCAGGGAGAAGCGGTAGCCGAGCTGGAGGATTTTGCCGAGCGCTGCCCAGGCTCGCACAACTTGCAGAACCTGCTCCTAGCGGCAGCGGCTGCTCATCTGGCCGGGATCCCCAACACTGCCATTCAAGGAGCCATCCGCTCTTTTGCCGGCATGCCCCATCGCCTGGAGCGGGTAGCCCAAATCCAGGTGGGATCCACCCCCATCCGCTTTGTCAACGACAGCAAAGCCACCAACTACGAGGCCGGCTGGGTGGCCCTCAACGCCCTCTCCCCGCCCATCATCCTCATTGCCGGTGGAAGGGCCAAACAGGGGGACCCCTCAGCCTGGCTGCGGCTTATTCAGGCTAAGGTGGCCCGCGTGTTGCTCATTGGGGAGGCTGCCCCTGCCCTGGCCCAGGCCCTCCAGGAGATCCGCTATACTGACCTCGAGATCCTGCCAACGCTAGATGTGGCGGTGGAAAGGGCTTTTGTAGCTGCTTGCTCCCTAGGGCAAGCCCTGGACAATCCGGCCCAGCCCATCACCGTCTTGCTCTCGCCTGCTTGTGCCAGCTTTGACCAGTACTCCAGCTTTGAGCACCGTGGCCACCACTTCCGCGCCTGCTGCCAAGCCCTTGTGGGATCCCTGGAATGCTGAAGCCCGCTGGCTGCGCTGGCTGACGCTGGTCTGGTTGGGGATGGGACTAGCGATGCTGTTTTCCGCCTCCTACCCGGTGGCGCAGCAGACTACCGGCGATGGCCTCTATTTCTTTAAGCGCCAGGTGCTCTGGTCAGGGCTGGGGCTGGTCTGCTTCACCATCCTAGTGCGCATCCCCTTGCAGCGCTGGTTCCCCTGGGCGGGGATCCTCTGCCTGCTGGGCATTGGCTTGGTCTGGGCCACCCACGTGCCAGGGCTGGGGGTTTCCCGCCTGGATGCCAGCCGCTGGCTGGATCTAAAGGCGATCCCGATTATTCAGCCTGCGGAATTGCTCAAGCCCCTGTTGGTGCTGCAGGGATCCTGGGTGTTTGGCCGTTGGTTTTACCATCCCCTCTGGTTTCGCGGCGTCTGGGTCGGGCTCTTTGCTTTGGCGCTGCTGGGGATCCTCATCCAGCCCAACTTGGGTACCACCGCCATCTGCGGCCTTACCCTCTGGGTCATGGCCTGGACGGCTGGGCTCCCCCTTTTTACCCTCTTGGCTACCGCGGGACTGGGGATCTTGGCGGCTGGGGTGAGCATTCTCAGCAAAGACTACCAGCGGCGGCGCATCTTAGCCTTTTTGGATCCCTGGGGGAATGCTCAGGGGGACGGCTACCAGTTGGTGCAGAGCCTTTTGGCTATTGGCTCAGGTGGCTGGTGGGGCAAAGGCTATGGTCTTTCCCTACAAAAGCTGTTCTACCTGCCCATCCAGTACACGGACTTCATCTTTGCTGTGTATGCAGAAGAGTTTGGCCTGGTGGGATCCCTTTTCTTCCTGGGGCTATTGAGCGCCTACACCTGGGTCAGCTTGCGGGTTATGCGGCGCTGTCTCGACCTGCCTGCCCGGCTGGTGGTCTGCGGCTGTCTGATGTTTTTGGTAGGGCAGGCACTGCTGAATATCGGCGTGGTCAGCGGCCTACTGCCGACTACAGGGGTGCCCTTGCCCCTGTTTAGCTACGGCGGCAGCTCGATCCTGTCGGGGCTGATCATGGCGGGGCTGTTGGTCCGGGCCGCCCGCGAGGTGGGCTAAGGCCTGTAAGCTTCTCACTCGGCAGCCAGTAGATAAAGACTTGGGGGTTCAGAGGGGATCAATCGGTAGGGATCCGCCTGGTTAAGCTCTCGACAGAGGTGAGCAAAAGACTGGAGACCTTCGAGGCGCTCCGTGAGCTCGCTGAGGATATCCAAGTATTCGGCCAGGGCAGCTTGGGCAAGATACCAAGATTTGTCCAGCTCTTGGAAATAGGTCATCTGGAACTCGACGGAGAGGTTCTTTTCTCTGAGGAAGCGCTGCTCCGGCGTAAGGGCTCGGTCGAAGGGAGAAAGACGAGCAATGCGCTGGATGCGCTCGCTAGAGATGCGGCCAGCAAAGCCGGGAGCTTTGTACGTGTAGGCCGTCCGGAGCTGAGGCCGATCCGCTGGCAAGAGAGCTGCACACCACCTTTCGCTTAGCTCCCGGAAGCGAGGAACCTCGAAGTCCAGGACATCGACAGCATCTTGCAGGTAGCCATGTTTAAGCAGAAGCTGGGATTCCGCCGCTAGGGAAACCGCCCAACCCTTGAGAGCAATATCGCTGAGCAATAGGCAGTGGACCTGGCGCTCAACAGGGATCTGATGGGCTTGGTCAGAGAAAAAAATTCGGATATTTCCTGTCCTTCCTCGATGCTGTTCTCGAGGTTAAGTAGCCACGACCTCAGCTCCTTATCACCTCTCGTAGAGGCTTTAATGAAGTTATAGCAGTCTTTAAAAAGAGAGCTGACCATCCACCGCCTGGTACTGGGATCTACATCCGACGCTTCAGAAGAGTTAGCTCCCCAGGCACATTGAGCATAAAAGAGTGCAATAGCAGAAAGAGGAATGATGCAAGGCGGCTCTGGAAGAGCCAGAATCTCCTGAATTTCCTCCCTCAGCTCCTCGATCCTTTGCTCTAGAGGGTTGTCGGTTTGATTCCGCATGTCAACCCTGTTGAGCAAGAAGACCATCAAACTGGTTTGACCTCTGAGAAACTCTACGACATCCTTTAGCTCTCTCAAGAGAGTTTCCCGTCCTTGCCAATCTGTCTGAGAGTAATCCAGTGCAACAAAGCTAAAGCACTTGCTGACATGCTCTTGGATAATCCTAAGGCTTATTCTATCTTGAATTGAGTTTAGGCCAGGCAAGTCATAAATCTCGACCTGTAAGCCCTCAGGCAGGCCTAACAGAAAAGGGTTTCTGACCGGCAGCAGCGGACACTCAACGTCTACCTGAGGGATGCCCACCTCCGCTTCATCCCTCTTCTTTCTCTTCTTTCGCCGCTCTTGGTGGTAGGCCTCCATCGTCAGCTTGAGCCGGCTGTAGATTTCTTCGTCCCTCAGGTCTTCCCACGTGCCGCATTCCCAGGTAGCTCCTTCGGTATTGTGGATAACTAGCCTGCTCCGCTCGCTGTGCCTAATCCGCAGGATCCCGGCACTCATCTCCTGGGCCTCAATAGGCGCGATTTTCCGGCCAATGAGGGCGTTCACAATAGTGGATTTACCCGAAGAGGTGGTGCCAATGGTGGCAATCCGGAAGGAGGGCTTCTGTAGGCGGGCAACGGCCTCTTCGTAGACAACCCGAAAGGCCTGCAGCTTTTCCAGCAGCACAGAGCTGCTAATGACGTCGTGGTATTCGCTGAGGATCCCAGCAGTGAGGTTGCCAAGGGTGAACAGTGACTCTCTTGCGATCCGCAGGGCTACCGAGGGATCGTAGAATCAAGCCTGTGATGCGCTCCTTCAGATAGAGTTGAAGATGACATGCCGACAGCTCTCAAGCCGCTTCGCCGGCATTATAGTCCTTTCGCTAGTACCGTGGTTCGTTTTCTTCGCATTTTTTCAGCGTCCTTCTTGACAGCAATGCTGATTTAGTAGCACAAAGAAATGGATCTAAAATGCACATAGCCGCCGGCAGTTCTGGGGTCAACAAGAGGTAGTTTGCGAATGATGGATGGCTCTTTGCAATCTTTCTTCGCCTCTGCTTCGCAAGTGGGGCTGGGAGTAGCGGTCTTCCTGGCGCTGCTCACTCTGCTGGCCTGGATACGCAACTGGCCTTGGAAGTTTTCGCTAGTGGGCTACACGGCCTTTACCTTGGTCCTAACGGCAGGCTGTTTTGCTCTGAGCCTAGGGCCCATTTTCCGCTCCCGCATCCCCGGGGCTGCTCCCTACACCACTGTCTATGACCAAGGGGCGGAGCGGGCGGTCATTGCCGTTAGCCCAGATATCACCCCGGAGCAACTGATCCTTACGCTGAAGCAGGCAGCTAGCGATCTGGCCTCCTCTGGTCGTTTCTCTACCGGCTCGCCGGTATTTACCCTGCAGGCCCGCACTGTCATCCACCCCGAGCCGGGAGTCTCCGAGCCCTTACTTTTGGGCACGCTGCAACAGCCTTTGGGGAAACGCCTGCGCACCCCGGAAGAACAACAGCAGCAGCAAATCCACCTGGAGGAAGAGGCCTTTGCTCGGCTGCGTAGGTTAGCCCAGGCTCAGGAGGCCGCCCCGCCCTCTGAGGGGACTTTGCAAGAGCCTCCCTTGGCCCAATCCTGAGCCCTCAGCCAGCGGCGCAGATCTTGCCCTACTTGCTCAGGGATCTCCCAGGGAAAGAGGTGGGCCACGTTGGGATAGACAATGCAGGTGCACTGGGGGAGAAGGCGGGCCGTGGCTAGGCTGCTGGCAACAGTGATGTGGCAATCCTGCTCCGCAGCCAGAATCAAAACCGGCAGGTGCAGGCGGTGCAGCTCTCCCTCGCGGTTGTAGCCCTGTCGAAGGGCAGCGCGTAGGGCTTGGCGAGCCTGAGGAGAGGTATGCAGGTAAGCCGGCAAAGCTGCCTGGGCCAGGTAGCGATAGGTTCTCGGGGTATGTCTCTGGACTAGGTAGCGGTAGAGAGAGCGGCGGCCAAAGGTGTTGATGTTCCAACTCCAGCCGGGCCAAAGCCAGTTGAGCAGCGAAGCAATGCCGGTGTTGAGCTGATCCCAAAAATCGGTGGGGGGATGGTTGCTGCGGGGACAGGCAGCGCTGGCCACCAAGACCAAGCCTTTGACCCGTCCCGGCAGCCGCAAGGCCAGCTCCAGGGCCAGGATCCCGCCCAGCGACCAGCCCAGCAGCAGGCACTCCCGCCAGCCCAGGCGATCCAGCAGCTCCTGCAAATCCTCCAGGTGGGCCGACATCTCAAAGGGATCCCGCACCTGCGAACGCCCGTAGCCGCGCAGATCCGGCGCCACACAGGGGTGCATCCCCGCCACCGCCTCGGCAAAGACTTCCATGCAGTCGGCATTGCCCGGATGGCCGTGGAGCAGCAGGATGGGCAGCGAAGGGATCCCTTCTCCCCAAACACGACAGTGGAGCTGTAGGCCCATCGGCTTACCAGAGCACTTTGAAATTGCACTGAAATCGCAGGGTCAGGCGCTGGCCGCCTTTTTTGGCGTCGGCTGCAGCTTCACCCCGTTGGGGATGCAGATTAAGTTTTGATCCAGCACCTGCACAAACCCCTTCGAGCGCAGGGATCCCAGCAGGCGAGTAACCGTCACGCGGGTGGCACCAATGGCATCCCCGATCTGGGCGTGGGTGAGGGGCCAGGGGAGGTACATCCCCTGCTCACAGGGCTGCCCATACTCGTCGATTAACAAGGTCAAAAAGCCCTTCAGGCGGTCGATGGCCCGACGCTGGCCCAAGTTGCCCAGCCAGAGCAACTTGCGTTGCAGTTGCTGGCGGAAGCTTTCTTGAATTTTCTGGTGCAGATAGGGCCACTGCTCCAAATCCTGCCAGTAAAACCACATCACCGTCGTGCGATCGACATGGGTGCAGGCTTTTAGCTCAAAGCGCTCCGGGTTGCTCAGCTCAAAGGGCACCCCGGGCGTGATAAACCCGACAAAAACCTCCCGCCGCTCCGGCGTTTGGCTGACCAGGCGCACCACGCCCTCTTGGGGGATGTACACCAATCCCGGACGAGTTGGAATGCGCACATCTTTAGGAAACGTACGAGAGCGGTAGTGCTCTTCGGCCCACTGGCGGAGTTCCCGCCATTCCTGAGCCTCTGCTGCCGATGTGATGGAAACAAGTGTCATGGGATCAACTTCCTGTCGCTCGAGCAACCTGATGGGTTTTACAGACTCCCCAGCTTTACCTGGCTACTGTTGCAACACAACGCTTTCGCCTTCGCGTCCGCGGAACGGAGTCGTGAGAGGATGGGGAAACCGCAAGGGGGCAAAACAAAGAGGAGAGAACCTACAGGCTTACTTTACCTTAGCTTCATAATGGCACTGAACCCTATGGGGCGACATCGGGTTTCTACTGATATTGTTCAAAAGGCTACGTCCAATAATAACCTCAAGAAGCCGTAAATTTTCAGAGCTTGTCGCCGAACTCAGCCAGCTAGGGGATGGCGCAGAATGGGGTCAGACTGGTGGATGTCTGAGTACAGGTGTGGGGTGGCTGCGATGAATATCCTTATCAGCAACGACGATGGCATCCAGGCGGCGGGGGTGCGATGTCTGGCCGCTGCGCTGGCTCAGGTGGGTGGACATCAGATCACGGTGGTCTGTCCGGATCGGGAGCGCTCGGCTACCGGCCACGCCTTGACGTTGCACAAGCCGCTGCGAGTGGATCCGGTGCGGGAGGGGTTTCCGCCAGAGGTGCAAGCTTGGGCCTGTTCGGGCACACCCTCGGACTGCGTCAAGTTGGGCCTGGACGGTCTGCTGCAGCAGCCCCCTGACTGGGTCATTGCCGGCATCAACCAGGGAGCCAATCTGGGCACTGATGTGCTCTATTCCGGCACCGTCTCGGCAGCCATGGAAGGGCTGCTGGAAGGGATCCCCAGCCTAGCCGTGAGCCTGGCCAGCTTTACCCACCAGGATTTTCAGCCGGCGGCCCAGGTGGTGCTGATGCTGCTAGAGAAGCTGAGCCTGAAGCCTTTAGAGAAGCCGATGCTGTTGAACGTCAATGTCCCCCCGCTAGGGTTGGCTGAAATACGCGGCATGGTCTTGGCCCGCCTGGCCTGGCGCAAGTACACGGATCTCTACGAGAAACGGGTAGATCCCCGCGGCAAGGCCTACTACTGGCTGGCAGGAGAGGTGGTGGAAGAGGAGGTGGATCCCTGTTCCGATGTGCGGGCGGTTGCCGAGGGGTATGTGTCGATTACGCCCCTGCAGCCGGATTTAACGGCCTACGCCGCTTTCGAGAGCTTGCAGCGCTGGGGCCTCTCAGCCTTTGGCTTTTGAAAGCAAAAATGGCCTAGGGCAAGCAGGCTTGGCCGGGATCGCAGCCAGGGGAAACCCTAGAGGGGAACGGCTGCCAAGGCCAGCAGCCGTTCTGCCACAGCCTGGGGAACAGGCATCACCGACAGTCGCGTGCCTCGCCGCACCACTTCTAACTCCGCAGGGGTAAAAGTGGCCCTTAACTGGGCCAAAGGGATCAAGCGCCCAAAGGCGGCAACAAATTGCACCCGCACTGTCTGCCAGCGGGGCGCTGCAGGAGTTGACTTGGGATCGTAGTAGGGGCTGGTGGGATCAAACTGGCTGGGATCCACCACCTGAGTCTCCACGATCTCCATCAGGCCGGCTATGCCGGGGGGGTCGGCGTTGGAGTGGTAGAAAAAGGCGCGATCCCCAACCTGCATGGCCTTCAAGTAGTTGCGGGCTTGGTAGTTGCGCACGCCGTCCCAAAGGGTTTGGCCGTCCCGCTGCAGATCCCAGATGCTGTAGACGCTGGGCTCCGATTTCATCAGCCAGTAGTTCATGAAACGCTAGGCGCCGGCAGCAGGCAAGCGACGGGCAACAAACTCGACAAAGTTTTGCAATATCTTCAAGCCTACAGGGCCGGACTTTTCGGGGTGAAATTGGGTGGCAAACAAGGTGCCGCGGGCAATGGCGGCCACACAGGTTTGGCTGCCGTGCTGGGTGGTGGCGACCACCCAGCTTGGATCCTTGGGCACCGCGTGGTAGGAGTGGACAAAGTAAACCCAGCTTTGCTCGGGGATCCCTGCCCAAAGGGGAGAGTCGGGCTGGGTAAGGTGCAACTGGTTCCAGCCCATGTGGGGGATGCGCAGGCCCGGCTCCGGTCGAAAGCGCTGCACCCGCCCCGGCACGATGCCCAGCCCCGGCTCTGTCCCCTCTTCGCTGTCTTCGAACAAAACTTGCAAACCAATACAAATGCCCAAGAAAGGCTGCTGCCGCTCGATGGCTTGTCGGATTGCCTCCCCAAAGCCGCGCGCCCGCAACTGCTGCATGGCTGGGTCAAAGGCCCCATCGCCGGGCAGGACAAGGCCATCAAAAGCCGCTAGCCCAGCCGGCTCTGTGACTAGCTGCACCTCGGCCCCGGCCCGCTCCAGCCCTTTGCAAGCTGAATGCAGGTTGCCGGCATCATAGTCGATCACCGCCAGGCGCACGGCTTTCATGGCTCTTCCTGAAACCTTCAAGAGCCTATCAGTATAGTGGTTTTAGCTAATCCGCCGTTCGCGCTAGCGGGACGTAGTCCTGGAAGCCCCGCTC